>JAAFJS010000132.1 GCA_013298985.1 Cytophagales bacterium | reverse complement strand
ATCACTATCGCATTTGACAGTAGGATATTTGATGCCCAACTGTTCCAAGTATGTTTTGTACTTGGTGGGGTCATAGTAATATTTTTGCATTTCGGGGCGAAACTGCTCCATAATTTTTTTGTTTAATCCAATCGCAGGTTTGTCCTTTGTGCCTATCAGAGGTGTGTATTTCTGCTCATTGGTTTGCTCTTTGTTGTAATAGTCCCACGCATTTTTGATGATGGTGGGGTCAACCAGCATATCGAGCAGGGTCATCGCCTCCACTTTTGCGCCTGCGGTGCAGCCTTTGTGTGCGATAGGCGTTGCCATCGAGATAGCATTAGCCCAGTGATGCCCAGGAAGTCCAGGAATATTAGAAGGATACCAAAGCACTACGGTAGGCAAAGACCAAGAAATATCCGCAATATCGTCCGAGCCGCCGCCGCCCATCATGGCTGAAACAGGCAGGCGCATCGAGTCGAGCTTTATCGCCAAGCCCTCATCTCTGGGCGAGCTAATTTCTTTTTGCAAACAAACGGCTAATTTTTGGTCTTCGGCAGACCACTTAGGCAAGCCAACAGCTTTGATATTTTTGAACATTGCCTCTGCGATGGGCTTGTTAAAGTGTCCAGGCCAGGCACTTCCCAAAATTTCATACGTAAATTTGGTATCCGTCATCAATGCTGCACCCTCGGCAATTTTCATAGCCGCGTCAAAAAGCGTTTTGATGCGTGGGTAAGTCCTCTCGCGCAGATAATACCAGACAGCTGCTTTGGAAGGAACAACATTGGGCTGGTCGCCACCGTCAGGAATCACATAATGAGAACGTTGGGTAGTGTAAAGGTGTTCGCGCTTGAAGTTCCAGCCAATATTCATCAGCTCTACGGCATCTAAGGCACTGCGCCCTTTCCAAGGATTCATGGCGGCGTGTGCGGCTTCTCCCTCAAAACTAAACTTGACAGAAATCAGTCCATTGCCACCATTGTCGCCGTAGCCGACGCTGAGGTTATCAGAAACGTGTGTAAAAACGCAAGCATCTACGTCCTTAAAATAGCCATCGCGAATGTAGTACGCCTTCGTCCCCACCAACTCTTCTGCTACACCAGGCCACATCATTAGCGTTCCATTAATTTTTTCTTTTTCCATTATTTTTTTCAATACCAAAACGGAAGTGATGTTTAGAGCCTGCCCCGAATTATGCCCTTCACCATGCCCTGGTGCGCCCTCTACGATAGGGTCATGGTAAGCAACGCCAGGTTTTTGGGAGGCTTTGGGGATACAGTCGAGGTCAGAGCCTACCGCAATAACGGGCTTGCCTGTGCCATAGCTCCACTTGGCTATCCACGCCGTAGGGATACCAGAAATGCCTCTTTCTATCGTAAAACCTTCTTTTTCCAAAATACCAGTGATATATTTGGAGGTTTCAAATTCTTGGAAACCAAGCTCGCCAAAGCTAAAAATCTGGTCGACCATCTGCTGTGTTTGTTCATGCCGCTTGTCGACTTCCGCTACAATTTCTTTTTTCAATGCCTCAATTTTTGCTTTGGGAAGCAAAAGACTGGCATTGGCGGTTTCCTTCTTTTGTGCAAGGCAAAATCCTGCGTTCAGGCAAAGTAAAATTAGAATGAATAAGTGCTGTTTCATAATGAGTATGAATTTAATGTGAATAGTACAAAACTAAAAGAAATTTACATTAAGTTAGGCAAACTGGACAAATATGCTTAAAAATACATTTTGAGGTCAGATTTTTTTGATAGGGGGCTGCCAAAACCTTAAAACAAAGCTCGTTCTATTCAAAAAAAACTGTTTATTTCATGCTTTTTACCCCAATAATTCGCTTACTTTGTTTTTTGTAAAAATCTAATTTTTTTTAATGAAAATGACTAAAACATTCAAAATCAGTATAAAACAGTTGCTTTTATGCTTTTTATTTTCCGTTTTTCTGCAAACGACTTCCAAGGCGCAAGAATATCCTTTTTCGCCTTTTTCGCTTGCTGATTTGAGTAATTTCAAAAATCCTTCTGCCAACTGGCAAATTGCGAGTGATGTCTATGCTGACCGCAACCAGAAAGACATGATGAAGGCAAGCGCAGGCACTGGCATTTTGGTAAATTTGCCCTCTGAGCAAGCAAAAAACGACATTTTTACTGCTTGGGAACATGGCGATATCGAGATGGAACTGGAGTTTATGATGCCCAAAGGCTCAAACTCAGGCATTTATTTTCAGAGCCGCTACGAACTCCAATTATTAGATTCATGGGGCAAGAAAAACCCCAAAGCAGGCGACTGTGGTGGCATTTATGAACGCTGGGACGAGAGCAAACCCGAAGGACAAAAAGGCTATCAGGGCTATCCGCCGCGCATGAACGCAAGCAAGGCGGCAGGGCTTTGGCAAACACTCCGCATCGAGTTCCAAGCACCGCGATTTGATGCAAGTGGCAAGAAAATAGAAAACGCTAAGTTTATCAAAGTCATGCACAATGGAATGTTAATCCATGAAAATGTAGAACTTTCTGGCGTTACGCGTGGGGCGGTGAGTGAGCAAGAAACTGCCTTTGCGCCTTTGCGAATCCAAGGCGACCATGGCGCAGTTGCTTTCCGCAATATTCGCTACAAACGCTTTGATAAACAGCCTCTTAAGTTAGAAAATATTTCTTATCAATGCTATAAAGGTTCGTTTAGCGAAATACCAAAATTTGATACACTCAAACCTGTAAAACAAGGGAAAACGGACGTTATGAGCAGCGAATTAGTCTGTAGCGATAACGATTTTGCCCTGCGTTTTACAGGCGAAATTACAATTCCAGAAACAGGAAACTATTACTTTACTCTCTATCAGGGCGGTAGCAGCCATTTGCTCTTAGACGGAAAGGTAGTTATCAAAGCTAACAAATTTGACAATTGGTTTAACGAATATCGCACTGAAATTATCAATCTCGATGCAGGAAAACACACTTTTGAAATCGCATACAAGAAAAATAATTCTTGGTTTCCAACCGCGCTGGGCTTATCCGTAGAGGGCAACGGAATCCATAGGCACGATTTGCACGCGCTTGGTTCTATTCCTTTTTTGGGTGGTGAAGGCGCAATTTACCTCAATCCTGAGCAAAAACCACGTTTACTTCGCAGTTTTATGGAATTCAAAGGCGAAATGCGTACCCATGTCATTTCTGTTGGCGAGATTTCCAAAGTAAATTATGCGCTTGATATGAGTCAGGGCGCACTTTTGCAGGTTTGGCGAGGCGATTTCTTGGACGTTACAGGAATGTGGCAAGATAGAGGTGGCTCGCAACTTGCCTCGCCAGTGGGCAATCCTACTTCGCTTTCTTCTGCGCCTGTTTTGATGCTTTTGAATGACGCAAATGCCTCATGGACAAGTAAATATGTGGAAAGTGATGGTTTCAAAGCCAAAGGCTACGACATTGATGAATATGGCAGACCACTTTTCAAATATCTTTACAAGGAAATGCAAGTGGAAGACCGAGTTTTGCCCGAAGAAGATGGCAAAATATTAGGCAGAGAACTGAGTATCAGCAGTTCACAAAGCCCAACGAATCTTTATGCCAAAATCGCAGAAGGCAAGGAGATAGACTTGCTTGCTGATGGCTCTTACAGCATTGATGGCAAACAATATTACATACAAATTGCTGATATTGGGAAATCAAAAGCCATGATTCGCCAAAGTGGAAATAAAAAGGAACTGCTTGTAAATGTGGCATTTGAGGCAAATAAAGCAAAAATAAAATATTCAATCGTTTGGTAAATGTACTTTTTGTATTTTTGTATAAAAGTGTTCAACTATGCAACATCTTCCTATCAGTATCCAAACATTTGAAAACCTACGCGTAAACAAATATCTTTACGTAGATAAAACCAAACAAATCTATTCCTTATTGCAAAAGGAAAGTGCTGTTTACTTTTTGTCGCGCCCACGTAGGTTTGGCAAATCATTGACAATAAGCACTTTGCAGGCAATATTTGAAGGAAAAAAGCATTTGTTTGAAGGACTTTGGATTGAGGACAAAATAGATTGGCAACCTCATCCTATTATTCATTTGGATTTTGGATTGATTAGTTTTCATGGTTTGGGCTTGGCAGAAGCCTTGAACCAATCTGTAGAAGAACACGCTAAAAAATACAGCCTAATACTGACAACCACTGATTTGAGAGGAAAATTCATAGAATTAATCATCAAATTAGGTGAAAAAAGCAAGGTAGTCATTTTGATAGATGAGTACGACAAGCCGCTGGTGCAATACTTGGAATCCGACCAACTGCACAAGGCAGAAGAAAATAGGGAAGTGATGAAAAATTTTTATGGTGTTCTCAAAAGTTTGGACAACTATCTAAGAATGGTATTTATTACGGGCGTGAGTCGCTTTTCCAAAGTTTCCTTATTTTCTGACCTCAATCATCTTTTTGACCTCAGTTTACAGCCCAATGCCAATGACTTGGTAGGCTATACTCAGGCAGAGTTAGAGCATTATTTTACTGATTATCTGGAAGTTACATCAGAAAAAATGAAACTTTCTAAGGAGGCATTATTGGCAAAAATCAAATATTGGTACAACGGATATTCTTGGAATGGACAGGAAACTGTCTATAATCCTTTTTCCACACTATTGTTTTTTGAAAACCAAGATTTCCAAAACTTTTGGTTTGCCACTGGTACGCCTACTTTGCTCATCAAACTGATGCGAAAGGAATCTATCATTGATTTTAAGGATATTTATCTGAATAGCACTGACTTACAAAACTATCAAGTAAGCGATTTGGGGGTTTCTCTGTATAGTTTGCTTTTCCAAACGGGCTACCTGACCATCACTGAAAGTTTGGGGGAAGGCAATTATCTACTTAACTATCCAAATAAAGAGGTGGAGGATTCACTGAGTTTGATACTGCTAAATACTTACTTACAAACTGCCCAATCGGGAATTAGCTTTGCCATTAAGTTCAAAAATGCCTTGTTAAAACTTGATATTGAGGGTTTTATCAAAGTATTTAAGTCCATGTTTGCCTCTATTCCTTATCACCTTTTCATTGCAGACAGAGAAGCCTATTATCACACTGTTATCTATTTGGTAATGAAACTATTAGGGCTAAAAACAGAAGTAGAAGAAACAACTAATTTGGGGCGTATAGATGCAGTAATTTTCACAGAAAAAGCAATTTTTGTATGTGAATTTAAGTTAAGTGATGCAGAAAAAGCTATTTTTCAAATCAAACAAAGAAAATATTGGGAAAAATACTTGACTGAAGGTAAGGATATTTACCTGCTGGGGATTGTATTTTCAGCAGAAGAACGCAACATCAAAGAATATATTTGGGAAAAAACAAACACATAAAACGCAATTTAAAAATATGAAAAAGAAAGTCTTGTGCCTTTTTTTATGCCTTATGGCTGTTATTTCACTGGCTGGTTTTGCACAGAATCCTGAAACAAAACTCCCCACCGAAAATGATTACTACAAGATGATAACCTTGCCCATTCCTGAGGGAATCGTATTGGAAGGTGGTGGCGTGGAGGCTCTGCCCAATGGGAAATTGGCGGTTTCTACGCGCAGGGGCGAAGTTTGGATGATAGAAAATCCGTACATGAAAGACGGCAAAAACCCTTATTTCAAGCTATTTGCACAGGGTTTGCACGAAATTTTGGGCTTGGCTTACCGCGACAATGCCTTCTACGTGGCACAAAGAGGCGAGCTTACCAAATTAGTGGACAAAAATGGTGATGACATTGCTGATACTTATGAAACAGTTACCGCTTGGGACTTGACAGGCAACTACCACGAATACAGTTTTGGACCCAAAATTATGCCCAATGGCGACATGGTGGTTACTTTTAACGTAGGCTTTTTCAATCCAGAATGGTGGATAGGCAGAAGCAAGGCAAAGTGGCGCGGCTGGATGGTCAAAATTTCTCCTGACGGCAAACTTACGCCTTATGCCGCAGGCGTGCGCTCACCCGCAGGATTGGGTTTTAATGCCGAGGGAGATATTTTTTATGCTGATAATCAGGGAGATTGGATTGGCTCTGGCTTTATCACACACGTAGAGCAGGGCGATTTTGTGGGTGGCAATCCTGCAAGTTTGGACTGGGCGGGCGAGCCTAATTCTCCTGTTGCTTTGCGCCGAAGCGATATTACAGACACAGGAAAACCACTTTTTGAGGTTTCGGAAATGCTCAAAGACAAAGGCAAAATCAAAACGCCTTCGGTCTGGTTGCCACATGGAATTTTGGGGGTTTCTACTTCTGATATTGTTACAGACAAAACAAATGGCAAGTTTGGCATCTTTGAAAATCAAGTTTTTGTGGGCGACCAAGGACAGAGCAAAATCATGCGCGTTTTCTTGGAAAAAGTCAAAGGGAAGTATCAAGGTGCAGTTTTTCCATTTCGCGAAGGCTTTGCTTCAGGCGTGTTGCGTATGAGCTGGGGAACGGACGGCTCGATGTTTGTAGGGCAGACCAATCGCGGCTGGGGAAGTACAGGAAAAGCTCCCTACGCACTACAAAGACTTGCTTGGAACGGAAAAATGCCTTTTGAAATCAAAACAATGTCTGCCAAACCTGACGGATTCGAACTGGAATTTACCAAACCTGTCGACAAGGCTTCATCGGAATTTATAGATTCTTATATCATCAAAAGTTTCACTTACAAGCACCACGCCGCCTATGGTAGCCCCATGATTAATGAGCAAGAGTGTAAAATCAAAGGCATTGTTGTTTCCGAAGATGGCATGAAAGCGCGCTTGGTGGTAGAAGGTTTGCGTCAAAATTATGTTCATGAAATCAAGGCTTCTGGCATTTTGTCCAAAGACGAAAAACTGCCACTGTTGCACAATTTTGGGTATTATACGCTAAACGAAATTCCTGATGGAGAAAAATTGACAAATGTGGTTGCCAAATATTCGCCCAAATCCAAAGTGCAAAACAAAGTTGCTACTGTCAAAACCGCAGTGATTGACAAGCCACAAACGACTGCAAAAACAGGTAAAAAAGGAGAAAAATTGACTCCAGAACAACTCGCCGCAGAAGTGAGCTTAGGCAAGCAAGTTTTTCAGGAAAGTTGCTCTACCTGCCATGCTGTCGACCAAAAGTTGATAGGTCCTACTATCAAAGAAATGGCAGAAATTTACAAAGGCAATCCTAACGCGATGATTCAGTGGATAAAAGCCCCAGGCAAAAAGCGTACAGGCGAAGCTATGCCCGCACAAAGTCATTTGTCGGAAAGGCAACTCAAGCTGGTAGCGCAGTATATTTTGAATGTCAAGTAAAAATTTAATTTTTTGTTTAGATAAAAATGACAAACCACCCATTAAGCATTGCGCTGTGGGTGGTTTGTCATTTTATTTGGGCAATACTCTTGTCAGTATTAAAAATTTCTAAACTTGCAATCTTGAAACAAATCCGCTACTTTTGAGTAAAAACAGATTTTCATGCTTTTATTCAACTCCATTTTTTCGGATAAATTTTTTGAGGAACGAAAAGCAACTATCCTCCAATTTTTCAAAAGTATAGATAATTTATCTGCCAAGGTCGATGTCTTACGCGATTGGTATGCTGACCTCCAAAGTGGAAAAGTAGCCCAACGCACCGAAGAACAGCAAAAAAGTGAATTTTTGGACAAGGTTTTTGGCGAAGCACTGGGATACAAAGGCAGTAATACAGCTTGGAAGTTAGAAAAAGAATATACGCTACTTGATGGCTCTGAGGCTGATGGACTTTTGGGCTTTTTTGGCGTACAGAAAACACCAAGTATCAGGGTAGCTATCGAAATCAAAAAGCTAAAAATCAACCTCGATAAACCCCAAATGCAAAGAGATGACCGCTACACACCCGTTCAGCAGGGTTTTCACTACGCGCATCAGGCAAAGGAAACCTGCGATTGGGTCATCATCTCAAACTTTGATGAAATCAGGTTATACAGTCGCACAGACCCCAATCGATATGAAAGTTTTTTGTTTGCAGAATTGCTAAAAGAAACGGACACGAAAGAGAAAAATTTAGCAAATCGCTTCCCAAACCTGCCCAAGTTCTTTTACCTAATGCAATATGGGCAACTTTTTAATGACCTCGACCAAAGTACCCAAGATGCTATCCCCACCACCAAAGCACTTTATACACACAGAATCAAGCGGTTGGAAGATATTACGCTTTCTTTTTATAACGAATACAAGAAATACAGAAAAAAACTGTACGAACACATCAAAAGTGAAAATTTTGCACTGCAACTCACTAATAATGAGTATATTAGTATTGCCAATAAAATCTTTGATAGGTTTATTTTCATGCGCTTTGCCCAAGAGGTCGAAATCGTAAATCGGAACGTATTGAACGGATATTTGCATTTTGTTCGCAATACTTACATCGCAGAGCCTATCGCATGGCATAATATCAAACTTTACTTTAATTCTTTTGACAAAGGCTACAAAAACGATATTCCACTTTTTAACGGTGAACTTTTTAAGCCCTTACCAATTTTAGACCAAATCGTTATCCAAAATGAGGCACTTATTGAGGTACTGTCTTTTATGGAGGCTTATGATTTCAAAAACGAACTCAAAGTCGATATTTTAGGGCATATTTTTGAGCAATCTATCGCTGAAACTACATTTTTTGAAAGTGAAACCCTAAACCAAAATGTCAGCCTTCGCAAGCGCGATGGTGTATTCTACACGCCCGAATACATCACCGATTTCATTATTCAGGAAACGGTAATGGCGTACCTGAACGAACAAAAAATACTGATTTGCAAGGAATTAGACATAGATTTTATCAGCGAATTTGAGATTGACCTATTGCGATGGCAAATAAAAACGCCTGAACTTACGCGCAGCGAGGCAATACAAATGCACATTCTTTTTTTTGAAAAATATAAAAATGTATTGGCAAACGTCAAAATCCTTGACCCCGCGTGCGGCTCTGGCGCGTTCCTCACGCGTGTATTTGATTATTTGCTCAAAGAAAATGAATTGGTCTATGCGGAAAGCCAAAAGTTAGCCACTGATTTTTATGCGGAAATGATAACAGAAACGCCTAAACTCGCCAAAGCCGTAAAACCAAAAAAGCCACCAGCCAAAGCCGCAAACGATATGTTTGATGCAAACACCATGCAAGCGCACCAACGCCAAAAAGAACTAAGTACGATTGCTCGTAACATCTTGATAAATAACCTTTATGGCGCAGATATAAACTTTGAAAGTGTAGAAATTACGAAGCTTTCGCTGTGGCTCAAAATGGCAAACAAATACGGCGTGAGCTTGGCTGACCTCAGCAAAAATATCAGAAAAGGAAATTCCTTAGTCAGCGACAAAAAGATAGATGAAAAGGCGTTTGATTGGGAACAATTCCCTCCATCTCCTTTGGGGAGGGAAGGGGTGGGGCAAATCCTTTTCGACATCATCATAGGCAATCCGCCTTACTTTTCGCTTTCTACCCAAGCCGACAAATACCTCGACTATTACCAAGAAAACTACCAAGTTTTTGAGCGTACCAGCGATATTTATTGCCTCTTTTTCGAGAAAGCACTTACACTGCTCAAACCGCAGGGCTTTGTGGGCTACATCACTTCGAGCCAGTGGCTACAAACCAACTACGGCAAAAAACTGCGCGATTTTTTGGTAAAAAACGCAAACCCCATACTCCTGCTCAACTTTGGCGGAGTTAAGGTGTTCAGAGATGCCACCGTAGATTCCTCAATTTTAGTGCTGAAAAATGAGCCTTGTACTTTTCAGCTACGCGCCGTTGCTTTTGCCAATGATTTCAGTATGGGTATGGAAGACATCAATCTTTATGTAGAAAAAAACAAGCGTGTACTCACTGATTTGCAAGTAGATAAGTGGATAATTGCTGATGAAAAAATGCTTCAACTCAAAGAAAAAATCAGAACGGCTGGCTCTTTCCTCAAAGATTGGGAAATAAACATAAATTATGGAATAAAAACGGGTATGAATGAGGCTTTTATCATTGATGAAAATAAGAAAAATGAATTAGTCAAAAAAGACAAAAAAAGTGCGGAAATCATTGTGCCGCTTTTGCGCGGGCGCGATGTGCATCAATATTATGCGGAATGGGCAAATCTATATTTGATTTTGACCAAAAACGGTACAGACATTAAGCGTTATCCAGCTATTGCCAAGCACCTTAATAGCTTTGGTGATGGCATCAAAAAGCGCGCAGACCAAGGCGAAAACTGGTGGAACTTGCGTGCCTGTGCTTACTACGATAGTTTTTTAGAAGAAAAAATTATTTATCCTGAAACTACGGTTCGCCGTTCCGAATTTTATTTGGACACAGAAGGTGTTTATATTGACAAAACCTGTTTTATGATTACAGGCAAACATTTGGCATTTTTGAATGGCGTGCTTAGTTCAAGTTTGATGGAATGGTATTTGGAAAGCGAGTTGCGTTCTTTGGGCAAAAACAGTATTCAGTACTCGAAGCAGTACATGGAAAATATGCCTCTACCTGCATTGGAGAGCATTGATGAAGCACTGTACCAAAAAATAGCGACGACTACCTTAGCCCTTATGCAAGCGCGCAAGACAGGCTTTGGAGATTTTGAGGTACTAAAAGCGGAATTAGACCAAGCTGTTTTTGAACTTTATGGCACAGATACAGCAGTACTCGAAAAGATGCAAATTTGAAACATCAGATTTTTTACTTTTTCTGACTGGCTTTAAACAAAATTTGTTTTCTTCTGTCGTTAGTGATTCGTAGCCGTTGGCTGAGATTTTGTCTAAAGTTATAGTGGATTTTAGAGGAGAGAGGTTTATTTTTGTGGGTGAAGTTAGGAAAAGTTTGTAAGATACAATATAATGAGGTGCAGCAATTTGGCTTTCTCAAAACCAAATTCGTAAGATTCTGAGAAACAGGCAACACAAAAAGAAATAAAAACCGCACAAATTCAGAACAAAAAACTGAACTTGTGTGGTTTTCTCAAATAATAAAGGGTTTTACTCGACCAATACCAAATAGATAAGTCCATTTTCCCTTGCTTCGAGTACTAATTCATCTTTGCTATACGACTTTACTATTGTTTCCTCTTTGCGCCCATTTTCCATTACTGTAAGTAAAGTCTTCTTTTTAGCATCAAATTTCCAAGTGCCTTTTTTTATCTTTACCTGATTTTGCACATATTCATTATTAGTTGTTGTGGTTTCAATGTATTCTCCGCCTTTTTTATATTCTAAGACAGTTCTTTCCATCGCTGCAAACACTCCTTCCATAAAACCGAGTGTAAACCTTGCAGAAGAATCTGTTTTTGCTTCTTCTTTTAATTTTTTAAAATCCTCTGACTCGTAAATAGCAGCTTTGCTTTTTTCTACGTTTACTTTCCACTTGCCTTCAATTTGTGCAAAACTTTGGGTTGCTCCAATCACTGTAAAAATGACAATAGAAATAAAGAATAAAATGTTTTTTTTCATTTGTGAAATCTTGTTTTGTTTAAAAATTTCTGCAAATTTAAGGTAAAATATGCTGAAATGCAAACTGAAATCTATTTTCGTGATGTGAACGTTGCAATGATTTGTTTTCTTGAAGCCAAGTTGATGTGGTTTTGGGGGAATGGGTAGCATGAAATAGCACAAAAAACCATTCCTTTTAAAGCAAATTGATTATTTTTGTTGTTAAAATACCTATAATGTGGAAATAACAACAGAAGAAATAATAGAAATTCTAAAAGGTGAAGATACAGAAAAGCAAACCATTCTTTTACGAGAACTATCAATACAAGACCCTATTCCTGAAATTTATGAACTTACCATTGATAACCTGAAAAGTAGAGATAGCAGAGTTAGGTTTTTCTGCTTGGATATGCTTATTAAAAAGTTTACAAAGCAGACAGCCTCTGATGCAGAAAGATTAATACCTATTTTTATTGCAATGCTGTTAGATGAAAATCATCCAGTAGTGGACAGGGCAATATTGGCATTAAAAGTCATAGGAGAAAAGTCTGTAATTGCTTTACTTGAAACTTTGCAAGTTACTAATAATGATAGACTTAAAACAATATGTATCTGGGCATTGGTGCAAAGCAATTTTATAACTTATAAACACTTGTTAATTAAATTACTATTAGAAAACTTAGAAAATGGTTCAGAAAATGTAAAGCGAGTTACGATAGATTCGCTCATGTATATTAGCCCTTTGTATCCTCAATTTGGATTTGAGAATGCAATATATCATAATTTTGAACTCATTTACAAGAGAGTTTATGAGGTTGCAAAAAGTATATTGTCTAACAGCAATAAAGAGGATCATGAATTTTTAATGAGGCATATAGCACTAATTGAGGAACATTGGCAAAAGAGAGAAATATGAATTGTATTAATTCTTACAACTATCTTTTCCCTCTGGTTCAAGTGTAACGCTTGAACCAGAGAAACACTTACCTCAAAACACTCTCCCGCACCTTTCCCTCGCACACGCCCCAAAAGACTTTTTTGCCTACGGAGATAATACTTCGCACATCGCCTTTGATATTTAGTCCCGATTTGCGCTGATTGATGTACTCAAACTCGCCTTGTCCCTTGCCTTTCAGCAAGATACCATAGTTTGCATCTGACTTTCCGAAGCGCAGTTTGGCATAGAAGGAGTTGCCGCCCAAGAGCAGGTCTTGCGTGCCATCTTGGTCATAGTCCAAGACCAGCATTGCATACACAGGGGCGTACTGCGCTTGCGTAGGCAGGGATTTTTGGGCGTATTTTCCATTGGCATTGCTTAAAAAACAGGTCGTTTCCATGAAATTGGCGGTGTGCTTTTGCGCCTTGTCCAATTCGCCATTGGGGAAAAGTTGCGGCGTACTCACATTGGCGTAGCTCTTAAAATCGGTGTAGCGTTGCCTAAACAGGGGCATTTGGCTCTGCAACTCATCTCTGGTGAGGTAAGGGTAGCTCACGCCCTGGATGTAATAGGTGAAAATAGGGTCTATCTGTTCATTTTGGTCAAAATCAGCGTAGTAGAGGACGGCTGGCTGGCTTTCGGTGGCGTTGAACTGCGTATTTGTGCCAAGGTTGCCAATGATAAAATCAGGTTTGCTATCTTGGTTGAAGTCGCCCACTGCAATTTTATTCCAAAAACCCTTGTATTCTTTACCAAAATATTGAAAACTAACATCTTGGGCTACTTTTGTTTCAAAACTAAATACTTTGACAGGCATCATTTCCCCTACAACGACCAATTCGTTCGCTTTATCGCCGTCCAAATCCGCAAAAACTGCGTCCGTTACCATGCCTAACTTGCCAATTTCTGGGGCAAGTTTTTCTGTTTGGTTAATAAAATTCCCTTTTCCGTCATTGATAAGTACGTAACTTTCAGGCACTTCGGGGTACTTGCCTACAACCACTCGCCCACCTATGAAAAGGTCTGGAAAGCCGTCATTGTTTATATCGCTTGCCCTTACGCAAGATTTACTTCCTATAATTTTTGGTAAATTATTCGTTTTCAAATAGTTACCTTTGCCATCAGCAAGATACAAACGGTCTTGCAATCTTTCGTCAGTAGCTGTAAAATTGTGGTAGCCACCGCTTGCCACGTAAATATCTGCATTGCCATCGCCGTTTGCGTCAAAAATCACTGCGTCAGCGTCTATAAATTTCTTATCTTCCTCAAAAACAGCTACTTCCTTTTTTTTCAATTTGCCACTTTTGTCTTGCAAATAAATGACTGCCGCTTGTTCGTAACCACCGCCTACATATACATCTTCCAAGCCGTCTTTGTTCAAATCGCCTTTGACGAGGCAAGTCCCCAAGTGCGAAAATTCGTTCAAAAGTAAAATTTGCCTGTCAAAATCTCGAAAAGGTGCTTTGGCATTGGCAAAATCTATTTCACTTGTAACTTCTTGAAAAATAGGCTTTTGTGTTTTTTCTGTGACTGGTTTTGCATTGGCATTTTTTTCTTCTAAGGTGAAAATTTGATTGGCATTTACATTGGTGAGTAGTTGCGCTTTGCCTCCCGTCCAAGTGATTTGCAAGGTGTCAATCGTTGCGTTTTCTCCCAAACCCAAGTGCAAAATAGGTGAAACAGAGGACAAATAACCCCTTGCGGGCGACTGCTCTACGATTTGCGTTTTTTCTTTGGTGAATACTCTTATTTTTGCGCCAATGCCTTGCATATTTCCTGCTAATCCATTCAATTTCAATTGAATATAATTTTGCTTTGCCAATTTTTGGGCATTATTTTCATAAACAAAAGCAGTTTGGTTGATGTTGTTTACGACCAAATCCAAATCTCCGTCATTGTCCAAATCGGCGTAGGCAGCACCGTTGCTGTTAGAAGGGCGTTGCAGTCCCCAAGATTGCGTTTGGTTCGTAAAAGTAATGCCCCCACTATTTTTGAATGCGTAATTGACCACATTGGAAGCGGGCATATTTTTCACAATTTCAAGCACATCATTGCGTTGCAACCTGCCTTTTTGCTTCACAAAATCGTCCATGTATTTGATAAAATCCATGTTTGTATAGTCCCTGACGTAACCGTTTGTAACCATGAGGTCTTTCCAGCCATCGTTGTCGTAGTCAGCAAAGAGCGCAGACCAGCTCCAATCGGTGTTCGAAATGCCTGCTAACTGCCCTATTTCGCTGAAAGTACCATTTCCGTTGTTCAGTTGCAGCATATTTCTCATGTATTGGTAGTAAAAACCGCTACGCACATTCAGGTCGAACTTGCCAAAATTATCCGCCCCCAAGAGCAGTTTTTGCCTTGCGTTGTCTTCGGGGAGCATATCCAAAGTAAAAATATCCGTAAAACCATCGTTGTTGATGTCTGCCACGTCATTGCCCATCGAGAAGTGGCTCGTATGCCCAATCGCCTGCGTGAGTTGATTGGAAAAAGTGCCGTTTTTGTTGTTCATATACAGGTAATCAGGCACTGTGTAGTCGTTAGAAAGGTAAAAATCGGGGTAGCCGTCATTGTTAAAATCAGAAATGCCAATGCCCAAACCGTAGCTAAGTTCCGAACCAATCAAGCCCGATTTGGTGGTAACATCAGTAAATTTGCCCTTGTCTTGTTTGAACAAGCGCAAACCCATTTCAGGACTATCTTTTTTGAGGAGTTCCGCCGTAGCAACTTCGTTGAGCAGAGGTAAATTCTTGGGATTGTGGTTTAGCAAAAGCATATCCAAATCGTGGTCGAGGTCGTAGTCAAAAAAATAACCTTGGTTGCTAAAACCCATGCTTGCCAATCCGTATTCTTCTGCTTTTTCGATAAAAGTGGGAACGCCTTTTTCATTATTTCCTTGATTAACAAAGAGTTGATTTTTGCGCTTGTCGGCGGGCAATGCGCCAGAGTAGCACAAATAAATGTCCATTTTTCCGTCCGAATTAATATCTACCGCCGTGATACCTGTTTTCCAAGGACGCTTTTCTCCACCAGCATTGGAAATTTCCGTAACATCTTCAAATTCAAGGTTTCCCTTGTTGAGGTAAAACTTATTTTCGCCCATGTTCGATACCAAATAAATATCCATCAGCCCATCACCATTGAAGTCCGCCGTTGCCGTTCCACCCCCGTTGTAGAAATATTCATACATCAAAATATTGGTGTTTAGCCCTTCTTCCAATTGGTTTTGAAAGTAAATTTTGGTCTTGTCAGGTGGCAAAAGGGAAAATAAAGTTTCTTTTGGCAAAATTTCTTCTTGGACAGGTTTGCTGTCTTGTTCTGACTCTTTTGAAGAACAAGAAAAAACGAAAAGTAAGAAACTGATAATGAGAAAATTATAAAAAATCTGAATAAAAACTTTCATTGATAGTGTTGTTAGAAAAATGAGAACGTAGTTGTTTACTGCAAAAATAAACAAATAAACTATTTTTCTCAACACTTGTAAACGTAGTCAATGGTCGAAGACCTTGATTATCGTTCTCTCTACTTCTTTTTAACTGTTGTCAACAATCTCCATTGTGGGGTCTTACTTCGTGTAACCATTGACAACGTTATCAATCAAACTCTATCATCAACTCCTCAATTGTGCTGAGGTCTTGCAGGCTACCATGAAAATTGGTGTAGCTTTCTTTATCGCCAAACCAGCTTAATACGCTATATCTATAATGTACCCTATTTTCTGGACAGCAAATTAAGCGGTATGCCGCCCAGATAAATTTTATTTATCTTTACCTTAAAATAGCGGATTGCCGCCCAATACAAAAATGTTCGTTAAAAGAAAAAGAAAGCTGTATGACATTGCTTTTAAAACCAAAGTGGTTTTAGAAGCACTTAAAGAACAAAAAACACTTGCTCAATTAAGCAGTGAATTTGGAGTAAGTGCCAATCAAATTTCATTATGGAAGAATGATATAATCAAGCACTTACCTACTTTATTTGGTGCAAAAAGCACGGATTTAACTCCTGAAAAACAGGAAGAAATTACTGCTCCTTTGTATCAACAAATTGGTGAATTACAGGTTGAGAATAATTTTCTTAAAAAAAAATTGAAACAGTTAAAAATACATTAAGCCTTCAAGAACAAAGGCAACTAATTGATAAACAAGATAATAAATTAAGTGTTTTGCGTCAATGTGAACTTCTCAGTATAGCAAAATCCTCTTTTTATTATCAACCTGTTCCAGAAAGTGAGCAAAATTTGCGACTCATGCGTGAAATCGATGAGATTTATACTTCGTATCCATTCTATGGTGCAAGAAGAATTTTAGTAAATTTACACCTCAAAGATAAACAATTTAATATCAAGAAGATACGTAGATTGATGAAGATTATGGGCATAGAAGCTGTTTGTCGCAGCGGCGAACCGTCCCAAACCGAATTTATCTAAAAAAGAAGAAGGGCATGAAATTTACCCATATCTACTTAAAAATATAATAATCAATGAGTTAAATCAAGTATGGGCAACTGATATTACTTATATTCCTATGGAAAAGGGATTCTTGTATTTAGTAGCTATTATTGATGTGTATTCAAGATTTATTTTAAGTTCTTGTTTATCAAATAGTTTGTCAGAGTATTTTTGCTTAGATTGTTTACAAAATGCTCTAAAAAATTGGGGAAAACCACTCATTTTCAATAGGACGGGGACGCCTAGTCCAAGGTTGTCAGTTTACAAGTAAGAATTTTACGCAAATACTTAAAAATGAAGCTATCGCAGCGGCGAACCGCTAAAATTTCAATGGACAGCAAAGGCAGAGCATTGGATAATATTTTTATTGAGCGATTTTGGAGAACGCTAAAATCGCAGCGGCGAAC
>JAAFJS010000130.1 GCA_013298985.1 Cytophagales bacterium | reverse complement strand
AGTCCTTAGACAAAGTCATTTTCAGCACTGGAAAAATATACTCTACCAGCAAGGCGTTCAGCCAATTATCGAAGAAATAAAGGGTCATGTGCATCGTAAAAAACAATTACAAGTAGCTCAAAATAAACTCCTGCTGACATTCTTTTATTATTGCAAAATGTAAAGAAAGTAAAAATCAATGATACTTGGGTAGAAGCAGAAATTCCAAAAAAAGCAAAAATTATCATTGATGCGTTTAACCTCAAAAAACAAAATATTACCTAATAAAAAAAGAAGTTAGGGCTTAATCACTTCAAAAAACAAAAATAGAAAGTATCAAACTCGTGAAGATATTTACTACCTCCTTGGCATCATACTAAAATTTACCTCGCAATTTGGTAATAATTTTTTTATTTTTTTTTCTTCTTCTTTTGAGAGTTTATTGTCATACAGATTCAAATACTCTAAATTTTTTAATCCCTCTATTTGGATAGGTAAGGTAGAGAGTTGATTATAGCTCAAATCCAAAGAGGTTAAATTTTTCAATTCCCCAATTTGGGCAGGTAAACTGCTTAATTGATTAACACCCAAATCCAAAGTCGTTAAATTTTTCAACTCTCTGATTTGGAAAGGCAATTTAGTGAGTAGATTACCACTTAAATCCAAATAAGTCAAATTTTTCAATTCTCCAATTTGGGCGGGTAAACTGCTGAATTGATTTTTAGACAAATGTAAAGTCGTTAAATTTTTCAACTCTCTGACTTGGACAGGCATGGTAGTGAGTAGATTACCACTTAAATACAAAGAAGTTAAATTCTTGAATTCCCCGATTTGAGCAGGTAAATCAGTGAGTTGATTATACATCAAATGTAAAGTCGTTAAATTTTTCAATTCTGCAATTTTGGAAGGGAAACTGCTGAATTGATTTTCAGACAAATATAAAGTAGTTAAACTTTTCAATTCCCCAATTTGAGCAGGTAAGGCAGTGAGTTGATTATACATCAAATGTAAAGTCATTAAATTTTTCAATTCTCCAATTTGAGCAGGTAAGGCAGTGAGTTTGTTTTCTGATAAACGCAAAAAAGTTAAATTTTTCAACTCCCCGATTTGGGTTGGCAAGGTGGAGAGTTGATTATTTATCAAATCTAAAGTCGTTAAATTTTTCAATTCTCCTATTTGAGTAGATAAAGAAATAAGTTGATTAGAACTCAAATTCAAATAAGTCAAACTTTTCAACTCCCAAATTTGGGCGGGTAAGATTGTCAATTCATTACTACTTAAATCTAACCAAGTCAAGTTTTTCAACTCTCCAATTTGTGCGGGCAGGGCATTTAATCCGCAAGAGGATAATTGCAAAACTTTTAAGTTAAATAAATTGCTGATAGCAGCAGGTAAGGTTTTAAAATTATTCTTGTTGAGATACCCCCCATTTAAAATCAACACTTCTAATTGGGTATATTTGAGGACTTCATTAGGGAAGCTATTTAACTTTGTGCCTGACAAATCCAGTGCCTTAATTTCTGAACTTAAGTCCTCTATTTTATACGCAACTCGGTAGCTATTGCCCAATGTATCCAAGTAATATTCCTTATTTTCTTTCCACACTTTGGTAAAACTGTTTCTATTTTCCGAAAACTGCTCCGCTTTATTCCACTCCCCCAATTTTTCTACCTTATCTCCATTTTTATCTATAAAGTAAAACTTATTGTCTTTAAAAGCCAAAGCAAACCTATCATAAGCAAAATAAAAGGCATTAATCAGTTTCTTTGCTTTTTGTAGGTTTTCATCGGCAATTTGTTTTTGCTTTTCGGTTGCTACTTTCGCCTCTTCCGCCTGAAAATAAAACACCCCTGCCAAAACTGCAATCAGTAGGGCAACAGTCGCTACATAATACGCTCTGCGGCTTAGGTTACGTTCCTTTTCTGCTCTGTCCTTTGCTTCTTTTAGTTCTTTTTCCTTTTGCTCTACAAGGTGAGTTTCGCTTTGTATTATCCTTTTTTCCAAGTCCACAGGAAACGCCCAGTATGACTGATAAGGGCACACCAAGTCCAAGTCTTCTTGGGAGTAGTAACCTTGCTTTTCCAAGAGTACCTTGTAGATGTCTTGGGCTTTTTCCCTCATTTTCATCTCTTCGGTGAGGTTTTGCCCTACTGCCCTTGCCAAGAGGTCGTGGCTGATTTCGTATTGGGTTTGCTCATTTGCCTTGAGAGTGCGTAGAGTACGGCGTTTTTCTAAGTCTTTGAGCAGTTCTTTGAGTGGCTTTTGAGGGTTTACTTGCTTCTGTGTTAAGTCTTTTGCTATTGCGCTTTCTTCTACTTGCAGTTTGGTGTGCTTTTCCGAAATCATCACTGCCAAGAGTTCTAAGGCTACATTTTTCCCATAGCTTTGGTCTAAATCTGCTAATTGCTTGGTCAAAAAATTGTTTAGCACACTTTCTAAGCGGTCGTTCTCTTTGACCAAGGCAGGCATTAAAATTGGTTTTCCACTTGTTGTTTGGGCGTAGGCACGCTCCCAAAGCTGGTCTAAAAATACTTGGACATGCGCCAATTCTATTTCCTTTTTCTCATCAGGCAAGCAAGCCAAAATTGCCTCTATCAGTGCTTCACTATCATTAATTTCAAAACTATTTTGGTATTTGGGTGCAGTCAAGGTTTTTTCTATCACCTCTTTTACATTGCCTTTGTTCATTTTTTCCAAGCGAAAGCGGTGCTGAAAAATACTTGGGCATAAATGCTCAAACTCAGACAAATGCCCAATAAATTCCTCCCGCATGATGAGCATCACTCGGCAAGGGACTTTGTGCCTGATGAGGCGGTTGAGGCGTTCAAAAAACTCCTCTTTTTCCTGCTTTTCACCCAAAATAAGCAGTTCCTCAAATTGGTCAAAGAGCAAGTAAATAGGCTGATACCTCTCTGCAAAGAGGCTTTCTACTGCTTGCCCAAAATCGTCAATGCCTTCTATTTTCTCACTTAATGCTTCATTAATTGCGTGCAAGACTGATTCATTGATATTATTTCTTTTGCGAATACTCAATGCAAACCAATCTGCATCAGAAAACTGATTTCGTAAACCGCACTCTATCAAACTCGTTTTTCCTGTTCCCGAAGCCCCATATACCAATAGATGTTTTACCCCACTCAAAGCCTGATAAAGGGCTTCGGTTTCCTTTTCTCTACCAAAGAAAATATCCAAATCTTCTTTTTGGTAAGCATCTAAAAATTTGAAAGGAGAGTTCATAGTTCAGCTTTAATAGGGTTAAAAAGTAATTCCATTTGCTTAAACAACTCATTGAATTTCGGTTGTTTGTTATTTTGGGCTTTGGTTGTTAGCTCTTTATTCGAACTCAAAGGCTGGTTATCTATGCCTAATTCATTTTTGTATTGGGCAAATTTGTAAAGCCTTTCTTGCGGTTGATAGGCAGTAAAATAATAGATTTCAGGTGTTTGGGTAGGTTTTTCCGTAAAAACACTTTGGTCTATTACCAAAGGAGAGAGCGATAAAAACTTTGTAAAACTCAATTCTCCTTTGTTTGCCTCCAAGAGCAATACGCTTTGGTTATAAGTGAAAATATCTTCTAATTGTACCACCTTAAAATCCTCTTCTTCTGTATCTATTTCACTATAAACACCATGCAATTCGCCGTACAAATGCACAAAGTTCTTTTTCATACCT
Source organism: Cytophagales bacterium (assembly GCA_013298985.1). Lineage (GTDB taxonomy): Bacteria > Bacteroidota > Bacteroidia > Cytophagales > Thermoflexibacteraceae > Thermoflexibacter. The sequence goes on along the minus strand of JAAFJS010000130.1, from coordinate 13,543 downwards.
GCCCGATAATTCAAATTAATTTCTTTGATGGAAACCAAGCGATATTGGGCAATGAATGCCATTTTCCTCAGCCAAAAAGCCAAAGCAGTCAGGTACTCATCTAATAAATCTGTAAATCCTTCGTCTTCTTTTAATTTGTTTTGAATCAATTGGTTGCGATAGTTTTCTAAGAACAATGCTGTTTTATACAAATCACTTTTGGCATTGCTCAACTCTTGCACAAAACTTGCTATCTCAGGAACAAAACTTTTTATAGCTGATTTTTCGAGCAAATCTGTACTGATGATAAGCAAGTTTAAATAATCAAAAGTCTGATAGTCATTATCTTGCATTTGTAAAAAATCGACAATTATTTGTTCTTTCAAAGAATGATGAAGAACTTGGGCAACTTGGATATAGCACAAATACCGCAAGGAACTTTGATAAGCCTCTGCCATGAATGACAAGCGGCGTAGCGTTGTTTCCTTGCCTGTGGGAGTTTGCATTTTTTGCAGAAAAGCCTCTACTAACCAGCCATAATGTTTGAAAATATCCATTGCACGATTTCCTACTGAAACACCATAGTTCAGCAAGTCTTGGCTAATACCCAAAGCCCACTTGTTTTTATCAGTCAGTAAGTCTTCTTTGAGTTCAGAAGGTAACTTTTTGTCATAGCTCGCCTGCCCCACAACAAAACCAAAATTAGCCTCGTTGATACTGCCAATGTTATAAATTTTATCAGCAGTTTGGATAGTTTGTACTTGTTTTTGTTCCAGAAGAGTCATCAAAGCGTCTAATCTGTTGAGGATTTCTTCCGATTGCCCACCAATTTGTAGTGTAATCGTGCTATCCGTTACCCCCTGAATAACAATATTATTGTTCCCTGTAATCTCATTATTATTTCGCAGAGGTTGATTTTTTTCTTCCTCTTCTACCCTCTCTAACTTCCACTCCAAATGCTTCTCCTCAGTATAGTAAAGTTGCCAAGGCTCTGCGGTAGGCTCATGGTCTAAGTCTTTGCGATACCGCCCTCTAAGGTTTACATTCCCTACGTGTCTTTCTGCTTTGGCAAGTTCAAAAGCAGTTTTGATGCTGATTTGCTTGGAAAGATTTTCATAAAAACTGACTGCAATTGCTTTTGCTTGTGCGTCATTGACACTGTTTACTGTGCCTATCACCGCAGGAATCACGCTTTGCAAATTCTCCCCTAATTGGGAAGTGCAACAACCATTGAAAAAGAGCAGTTGTAGGTTCTTTTGTACCTCTTGGGTTTTGAGAATCGTAAAATAATCTACCAAGCCTTTCCCGTATGCTAAGGCTGGATTTCCTTCTACATTTTCTAACAACAATTGGAAGCCATCAGCGTGTCCCGAAAAGTGGAAAACGGCAATGCGGTTGCGGTATGCCTCATCTGTAAAAATGTCATTGATTTTAGAAAAGGTAGCATACGGCAACATCTTGTATTCGCATAAGTCTTTTTTATGCGCCTGATTTAGCACTTCCTCAATCGCATTGTACTCCGCAGGAATATTGCGTAGGTAACGGGCATTATCCTCTCTATCATTGGCAAAAGCAAGGAAGATGATGGGTTTGGGCATGATTAAAAGTGTTTTTGAGTTACTATCAGCGAAGGTAAGAAAAAATGTTAAAAAAAAGGTAAATGCAAATCAAGGTTTATTTTCCCTTACTTTCCCTCATTTACACTGTTTATCTTTTTCCAAGACTTTCAAAGGTCATTAACGGTCTTGCTAAGGTCTGTAAAATCCTTATAACTATTTGCTTTTCAAGGTTTTTAAAGAAAATAAAAGTAGTAAACAGTGAGCTTTTTTGCTGTTGTTTGTGTCCCCACAAACAACATTTGCACTTTCCCCTGTTCTTTGATGTTTACGAGATATAGAATCGCGTGAAACGTCTTTGACCAAACCAATCGCGAGAAAAGTTGGATGTATTACCTTCTTTGTTTTTGAGCAATGTGCAAGAATATTTGGTTAATTTGCAAGAGTGGTCTTTTATAACAAAAGTTGTCAGTGGGACAATGACAACAGCGCAGAATTATTTTTGAGGGGCTTGAAAAAATAAACAAAAGATGTTTTTTGCAAAAAGCCTAAAAAAAAAATCCAAACCTCATCAGTTTGGATTTTTTTTAGATATTTTTAGCTTGCTCTTTTAGCTTCGATAGAAAACTGAGTGTGTGGTACGGCTCTCAATCTTTCTTTGGGAATGAGTTTTCCCGTAGTTGCACAGATGCCATAAGTGCCGTTTTTGATTCTTACGAGCGCATTTTCCAATTGAGTGATGTACTTTTGAGTACGTGCGGCTAATTGATTAAGTTGCTCTTTTTCGAGAGAATCTGCCCCATCTTCTAATGATTTCACACTATTTGTATTTGCATCTTCGCCCGTAGCACGTCTGGTCAAAGAATCTTTGAGGTGTGTAAATTTTTCTTTTGATTCTTTTAGCTTGGCGGAAAGCAATTCTTCAAATTCCTTTAAGTCTGATTCAGAATAACGAACATTTTCTCCTGTTGATGATGACTTCATAAGTGTCTTGGTTTTTAGTTAAAATCAGAAATGTGAGTTTCACGATAGTATGAAGTAAGTGGGGTTTAGGTATCTTTGAAAGTGTTTACGTTGTTTTTTTCAAAAGGTTTTGAGAAAGACTAACTTCTTAAAATACAAATAGAATTTCACTACTTTTTTAAGAAAATATAACAGAAACACCTAAGCACCGTTTCGAGATGCGAAAATAAAACATTTTTTGTAATTCCAATAGAAAAAGTACAATTTTTTTCAACAATGTAGCTACTGATTTTTGAGATTCAAGTCCCGCCCTCCATAAAAGCCTAAATCTGTATCTTTCAGCAACTTAGTCCAAAAAGCAATTTGCCCTGTATGGTAAGAAAAATGCTCTGTTACGTGGATAATGATAGCGAAACCTGAAAGGTCAAAGCCTTGTACCATTTTGCGCTGGTGAAGTAATTCGCTATCTAAATTTCTGATAATACTCGTTGCCTCACTGACTACTGCGGCAAGTTTTTCCAGCAGGGCTTGCTTGCCAGTACCACCCAGCGCGCTAAACTCCGCGTCGCGATGGCGGTGGTCAGGCGCGCCACCCAAGCCCGAAATAATATATTGCGTAATATTGCCGCAAAGGTGCAAAACAAGATTACCCATGCTGTTCGAGGACGGATTGGGTCTTTGCCAAATTTCCTCTTCGCTGAGGCGGTCAAAGCAGGCAGTAATGCGCGGGAGATTTAGCTCCATATAATAAGCAGATTGGTCTAAAAATTCTTGCGTCATTGGCGTATAATAATTTGAAAATGAAATAATTAATTAGGTTTTAAAATGCTCTTTTTCAGTTTCTTAATGCTAACAATACAATATTTTCTACGTGCTGTGTGTGCGGAAACATATCCACAGGCTGCACGACCTTGACCTCGTATTTTTCATCTAAGAGTGCCAAATCTCGCGCTTGTGTGGCAGGATTACAGCTCACATACACTATTTTGGGGCTACCTATCTTCAAAAGCATCTTGACGACCGTTTCGTGCATACCTGCGCGCGGTGGGTCGGTAATGACCACATCTGGGCGCGGGTGTGTCGCCAAAAATTCCTCATTGAGTAGCTGTGCCATATCGCCTGCATAGAAGGTCGTATTTGCCAAGCCATTGATTTGGGCATTGATTTTTGCATCGGCAATGGCTTCGGGAACATACTCAATACCAATCACTTGGCGAGCATTGGGTGCCACAAAACACGCTATCGAACCTGTGCCTGTATAAAGGTCATAAACTACTTCACTGCCCTGCAACCCTGCATATTCACGCACTTTCCTATACAATTCGAGGGCTTGCAAGGAATTGGTTTGGAAAAAAGATTTGGGACTGATGCGAAACTGCAAATTTTCTAATTGCTCTGTGATGTATGGTTTTCCATCAAAAAGCAGTAATTCTTGGTCATGGAAAGTTTCATTGCGTTTCTGATTCACCACATAATACAAGGAAGTAATTTGGGGAAATTGTATTTTCAGAAAAGTCATTAACTTTTTGATACTTTCCTCATTTTGCTCAAAAAACTGCACTATCACCATCAGTTCGCCTGTACTTGTACTGCGAATAATCAAGTTGCGGAGCAAGCCCGTCTGCGCGACCAAATTGAAAAAAGTAAGACTGTTGTCTAAGGCAAACTGCTTGACTGCCAAGCGGATAGCATTAGAAGGCTCTGCTTGCAAATGACAAGTTTGTAAATCCAAGACCTTATCAAAACGTCCAGCAATGTGAAAACCCAAGCCTACACCTTCCAAAGGCTCGCCCGATTTGATTTCTGCTTCGGTAAACCAGCGTTTGTTCGAAAAGGTAAAATCAAGTTTATTCCTGTAATGGCTACTATTTTTTGAACCAATAATTGGGTTAATATCAGGCAGTTGCACCTTGCCTATACGCGTGAGGTTATCGACGACTTGCTGTTGCTTGAACCTGATTTGGTGTTCGTATTGGAGGTTTTGCCACTGGCAGCCACCACAAATGCCAAAATGAGAGCAAAATGGCTCGGCGCGCAGGGGAGAATATTCGTGGATTTGGATTACTTGCGCTTCCATAAAACTGGATTTTTTCTTGGTTACGCGCAGGTCTGCCACATCTTGGGGAACGGCTTTTTCTATAAAAATCACCTTGCCGTCCAGTTTGGCGATACTTTTGCCTTCGGCGGCGAAGTCAGTGATTTTGACTTTTTCTAAGATGAGGTCTTTGTGTTTTTTGCGGGACATGGTATTTTTCTGTCAAAATTAATCCGAAATCCGTACAAATCCAAATCTGCAAAATAATAGCTTTCATACGATTGTCTATGGTGCAAAAAAACCTTGACAATCGTATAAAAGCTATCATTCTAACAAGCATCTATCTATTTATAGCTGACTAATCGCTTTCGCTTCCCTGCGTCCTGTCGTAGGCAAAGCCTTCTGCCAAAAATCTATATTTATCAAAAATAAGGCGTACAGGCTTTTTGAGGTACTTGGTGCTATTAAAAAAGCTATTGCCAAAGATGCCAGAAGCATATCCCTGCCAAATCGCTTTTTCTTGCTTTCCGTCAAAGAATACAATCAATAGCGTGCCTTCGCGAAGGTTGTACTTTATGGGGTCATATTTTTGTTCTTTTTCGTCGATATATTCCTCGTTTTTCACGAAAACCTCAATTTCTGGCTGGCTGTACCCTGTAAAGCGTACATTGTCAAGGAATATCTTGTGCGAAACAAGAATATTAGGGTTTTTCTCTGCCAGTTTGTAGCCCAACAAATCCATTCTGAATTTGATTTCTTCCTCAATAACAGCGTTTTGGAGGCTGGTATCGGCGTTAGAATCTTTCAAAAAAGCATAGGTCTTATACTTTCTGAATTTTCCTTGATAGCTGTAATCCGTTTCTACATTGTACTTTCTGGAACTCATGCAAGCCGATGCCAATAGGATAAGGCTTACAAATCCAATGAGTTTGAAGTTAAAATAAATTTTTTTCATCATCGAGTCGTTTAGAGATGATTTGAATTTAAAATGATATATGTGTGTAGCTTTGTATGTTTTGAAGTAATGTCAAATTTAAGCAAATTGTTTCCAAAAATCCAAATACTTCTTACATAAAGATTTTGAGGGGCGTTGGGAGGTTAGAGGCGGAGTTTTCTCTGGTTTTTGGATAAAAAAAGCGTTTGAACAAGATTTGTCAAACGCTTTTTCACTTATAAAAATTTCTTCAATTTCGAAACCAAATTCTGAACCTTGGCTGTGTAGGGCGGATAGAGTAGCTTGAAGCCTGTCCAGCCTACGCGGTTTTTTAAGACTGCCCTGACATTAGAAAACTCCATGAAGCCAAAATGTCCATGCGATTTGCCTATGCCGCTATTGTTTACACCACCAAAAGGCAAATCTGGGTGTCCGATATGGAGCAGGCAGTCATTTACGCAACCTCCGCCTGCTGAGGTATTTGCCAATATTTGCTCTACTGTATTTTTATTTTGACTAAATATATACATAGCCAAAGGCTTCTCACTTTGGTTTACAAAATTGATGGCTTCTTCTGTATTTTTGTAGGTCAAAATGGGCAAAAGAGGTCCAAAAATTTCCTCCTGCATGATTGCCATGCTTGGCTTAATTTCGGTCAATAAAGTAGGGGCGATGAAGCGTTCTTCGGCAATCACTTTCCCACCTACTGCCACATTCGCGCCATTCAGCAGGGCATCTTCCATTAACTTTTGCAGTCGCGTAAAATGCCTTTGGTTTATGATTCGACAGTAAGAATCTGAATTTTCAATGCCTTGTTTATCAGCATTATATACTTTTTCTATTTGATTTTTGAGGCTTTCTATCAAGGATTTTTGTACTGATTCTTTGACCAGCAAATAGTCGGGCGCGATGCAGGTTTGTCCATTGTTTACAAATTTGCCCCAGACCAGTTTTTCTGCGGCATCTTGGAGGTCAGCCGTTTCGTCGATGAAAGCAGGTGATTTTCCGCCCAATTCCAGCGTTACGGAGGTCAGGTGAGCTGCCGCTGCGCGCATCACGACCTTGCCAATCATAGGGCTTCCTGTGAAAAATATGTGGTTAAAAGGCAACTCCAATAAAGCAGTAGAAACGCTGACATCACCTTCAAAAAGTGCAATTTCATTTTCATTGAAAGTTTCTTTTATCAGCTTGCCCAAGACCGCAGAGGTATGCGGCGTAAGTTCGGAAGGCTTTAATATCGCCGTACAGCCCGCACAAATCGCTGAAATCAAAGGACTTAGCGTGAGTGAAATCGGGTAGTTCCAAGGAGAAAGAATTAGCGCAACGCCCTTGCCTTCGTATTGAATATAGGCATTTGCCCCCAAATAGTGAATGGGGTTGCTCACACTTTGCGGCTTTGTCCACTTGCTTACTTGGCTGATGGCGTGCTTAATCTCTGACTGCAACGGTACAATTTCAGTCAGCGTAGTTTCAGTAGGGTTTTTTCTAAAATCCTGAAACAGAGCCTCTTGAAATTGCTTTTCATACTTTTGGATTGCTTCCAGTAGCCTTTTGAGTTTCCCAATTCGTTCCTGCGCGTGGCTGGTGCGAAGCTGAATAGCCGTTTGTTGCTGTGCTTTAAAAATACTTGCTATCCTTCCTGTGATGGTACTTTCTATGGTTGCAGTCATATTTTTGCGTATTTGTCGGAAACTTACTTTCTGTTGTTCATTTCATCTCTGATTTTGGCGGCGCGTTCGTAGTTTTCCTCAGCCAGTGCTTCTTGAAGAATCGCCTCCAAATCCTCTACGCTGTAATCTTTGAGGTTGGTAGCGGTTTTTCTTTCCTTTTCCTGCGTTTTGCGTTTTGGCGTTTCCTCCTCGTCTTCGTCAGCAAGCACAATTCCAGCCTCCGACAAAATATTTTCGTAGGTATAAATGGGTACATTGAACCGCAAACCTATCGCTATCGCATCAGAAGGGCGAGAATCTATGTCTATGCGACGAAACGCACCATTGGACGAGCAGACGATTTTGGCATAAAAAACGCCTTCTCGGAGGTCTGAAATGATGATTTCGTGAATATTATAGGCAAAAGCTGTCGCAAAAGTCTTAAAAAGGTCGTGCGTCATGGGGCGGTTAGAGGTAATTTTTTCTAACTCTATCGCAATGGCTTGTGCCTCAAACATTCCTATAATGATGGGTAAACGGCGATTTCTGCCTTCTTCACCAAGCACCAAAGCAAAAGAACCAGCCTGCGACTGACTTGATGAGAGTCCTAATATTTCTAAACGTATTTTTTCCACTGATATAAAAACTATTTCGTGAGTGTAGCTAATCGAGTTTTTAGCAAATAAGATGTCATCACTGCAAAATATGACAATTTTACCTGTATTCTTGTTACAAATATGACATTTTTTCCTTTTATTCAAGGGCTAAAAGCCTATTTACTAAGATTATTAACAAGAAACTAATCACAAAGTTAAAAAAAATATGAATATTACAAGTAATTAGGGCTTATTCATAGAAAAGATTTGCGCTAAAAAGTCATGCGAAAAAGTATTTTTATTTCTAATAATTACCACCTAATTTTGTTTGCAAGTAAAAGGCTTAAAATCATTGCCTTGCGTGGCTCATATCAAAAAAGCAGTAACTCGCTGAAATACAAAAAGATAAAAGCTAAAAATAGATAAAAAATGACTCACGAAAAATATACTTGTCCATGTTGTGGCAATAAATTGGGACTTAGCAAAGCAATGTTTTTGCACAATTTTTCAAAGATAAAATGTGATGAATGTGGAAGCCTGCTAAAACCTAAGTTGATGCATTCTGCGCTTATAGGAAGCATATTTGGAGGGATTAGTGCCGCGTCTGTTTTCCTTGTCGCTTCTTTTTTTATGAAAAGCGAAGGCATAGTAAGTGGTATTTTTGCAGGACTGGGCGTAGGTCTATTTTTATGGATTATTTGCACACTCTGCGTTTATTTCCTTCTTGAGTTAGAAATTGTAGAAAAAGGCAATCCTCACTATTTTAAAGGCGGTATCCAACGCGAAAGCTACTTAAATTCGCATGATTTACGATTAGATAATTCCTTTTTTAGAGAAAAAGAAAAAAATATTCAAAAAAACTCACAAGCAGACCAAAACTTTAAATTTGAATAATGATTAACTTAAAACAAAAAATATAGAGCAGTTCAAAAAATTTGTTTTTGAATTGCTCTATATTTTCAAACAATTATTCTACCTCATCAAAAACTTCCCTCAGTGCAAGTTTTAGCGCAGCGCAACCTGCAATACTTTTGTTGGTGCGTTTTGCTAATACGAACAAAGGCGGAAATCTCATTATTTAAAATTCCAAGTACCAAGTGCTATTAACCTCTGTATTTGCTTTTGTAATTTTTTATGAATCTTATTATTAATTTTCTTGACTTCTAAAATTTGATTCACCGTTATTCCTCTTTTTTCATCAAAAGGGAATTGATAAAAACCAGGATAGTGATCGTCATATTCACAGTAGGAAATATCAATATCCCAAAATCTTACTGCATAAAATCTATCTTTTGTTTCATAAACTATTTGTCTATATTGATTTTTATAATCATAAAAATCAATATAATTTCTCTTAATACTTATTAATGAATCATAGAAGGGGGTTTGATTACCTGGCAAAAAGGGTTTGTTGGTACAACATTCATATAATCTTACTGAGTTATAACTTGAATAGGGCATTAAGTCTTTTAAAACAAGATTTTTATCATTTAATAGGGAGTCTTTTATAAAAAACAGTGCCATACCAACAAAATTTTCAACATATCTTTCAGCATAAGTGATATTCACTAAATAGCCATGATTAGACTTGATTTTCTCTTGACAACGAGCTTGATAATCAACTAAAAGCAATAAAAAAAATAAAAAAAATATTTTCATAGTTAATTATATTATTTTCTTTGGATTTGCATTTGAGTTTCCCCATTGCAAGTGTTAGCAAAGCGCAACCTGTAACAATTTGTTGGTGCGCTTCGCTAACAAAGGCAAAATCTCTATAACAGCTATTCCCAAACAATTATTCTACCTCATCAAAAATCCTTTCAATTTCTTTCATCACCAAATTATCGAGCTTCCCCATCAAAGGCAGTGCCTTCATATTTTCCTCTAATTGCCACAGCTTTGAGGCACCCAAAATCACCGTACTTACGTTTGGATTTTTCAGACACCAAGCTATCGCGAAAATCGGCAGAGTCGTTTCCAACGATTTTGCCAGCTCGTCCAACTTCTTCACTATCGGGATTTTAGCCTGCGCGCCCGCGCCTACGAGCAGGTCTTTGAGCCAGTCCATTTTGGGTAGCTCTGCGCGCGTGTCAGTGATATTTCCTTCGTTATACTTGCCTGTGAGCAAGCCCGAAGCCAAGGGCGACCAAATCGTAGTGCCTAAACCCTTGCTATACAGGTTTTTATACTCCGTTTCGAATCGGTATCTATGGAATAGATTGTACTGAGGCTGTTCCATCGTGGGAGGCACTAAAAAATATTTTTCTGCAATTTGGTATGCCTGCTCTATCTCCTCTGCCGCCCATTCTGAAGTTCCCCAATACAAAATTTTGCCCTGATGCACCAAATCACTCATCGCGCGCACCGTTTCCTCGATGGGCGTATTGGGGTCAGGTCTGTGGCAAAAGTACAAATCCAAATAATCGACTTGCAAGCGTTTCAGGGCGGCGTAGCAAGCCTCAATCACGTGTTTGCGGCTCAGTCCTGTCTGGTTGGGCTTTGAGCCACCCCAAAAAACCTTGCTGGAAACGATAAAAGTATCGCGACTCCAGTTCAGTTTGTGCAAAATATTGCCCATCACGATTTCAGATTTTCCTGCGGCATAGCCCTCGGCATTGTCGAAAAAGTTAATGCCCGAATCGTAAGCCTTCACCATCAGTTCTTCTGCGGTCTGGTCGTCAATTTGATTGCCAAAAGTGAGCCAAGAGCCAAAGGATAAGGCACTTACCTGTAATCCTGATTTACCAAGTCTTCTGTATTCCATTTTTTATGTTAAGTTTTGTGTTTTGATTTTATGATTAAAAAAATTTTGAACGCTAAAAATTAATTTGTGGACTTGTTTGGTGGAGGAGAAGTCATTATCTCCTTAGAACACAGATGATACAGATTTTACAGATAAAACACAGATTTTTTAATTCACATCTGTAAAATCTGCTCAATCTGCGTTATCAGTGTGCCTAATTTATCAACTAAACCTCCAGAAAACAAACGCCGCTTTGCCAAAAACGCGGTGGTGATGCAAATACCCTGAACACATCTTTGGGGAAGCCAATATGAACCGTTTGCATAAATTTTCGTAGTTTTGTTGCTATATTAATACTTCGAAACTGATTTATCAAAAAAATTGGAAAAATATAATTATCTCATTGTGGGTCAAGGGCTTGCAGGAACGGTACTTGCCTACACGCTTCTCAAGCATAAACAGCGCGTTTTTGTGATTGATGATGGCTACAAAAACTCGGCATCAAAGGTCGCCGTAGGAATGTTTAACCCCGTTACGGGCAAGCGCGTGGTCAAAACGTGGAAAGCTGACCTTATTTTTCCATTTTTGCATACTTTTTACAGTGAATTTCAAGTATTTTTGCAGACAAATTTCTTTTTCCCAAAAACAATTTACAGACCTTTTGACAGCATAGAGCAACAAAATCATGTCTTGGCGCAATCTGTGGAGCAAGGTTTTTCAAATTTTATCAGTCTTGAAAACCATGACGAAAAATACAAACCCTTCGTTTTCAATCAGTTTGGTGGAGTAGAAATCAAAAACGGAGGCTATGTAGAGGTGAGCAAAATGCTTGATGCTTTCCGAAGTTTCTTGCTACGCGAAAATCTATTTTTGGAAATGGATTTTGATGAAAACGCACTCATAGACAGCAATGGAGAAATGATTATTCAAGGAAGAAAGTTTGAAAAAGTCATTTTTTGTCGTGGCATCAAAGACCACGAAAGTAAGTTTTGGAAGCATCTGCCTTTCAAGCCTGTGAAAGGAGAAGTATTGATAGGAAATTTCAAAGATATTGATTTTCAGGAGATTATCAATCGTTCGGGTTGGGTTTTGCCTTTTGAAAATGGCGTTTATAAGGCGGGTGCCACGTATGACTGGGACGATAAGGAAAACAAAATTACGGAACAGGCACATCAGGAAATCTTGGAAAAAACCCAAAAACTCATCAAAGCAGATTTCCAGATAGAAAAGCAAGAGGTCGGTATTCGCCCCACTACCACTGACCGCCGCCCACTGATGGGCATACATTCTGCGTATCCTTCCCTTGCGATTTTTAACGGATTGGGGACGAAGGGCGTGATGCTTGCGCCTTATTTTGCCAATCATTTTGTAGATTTTTTGCTGGGAATCAAGCCATTAGACGCAGAAGTGAGCATAGATAGATTTGGGGTGAAATAATTTAAGATACAAAAAAATTTCTAATTCAACTTTAATAATCCTAAATTGCCTGCCAAAATCGGAATTTGAAAACCGAAACTCAACACATTGACCATGCAAGCACTCAAAGTTTATAATACACTCACAAGACAAAAAGAAACTTTCACGCCGTTAAACCCGCCTTACGTGGGTATGTACGTCTGCGGACCCACCGTTTATAACTACGTTCACTTGGGGAACTGCCGCACTTTTACTTCTTTTGATTTGATTTACAGATACTTACAGCACTTGGGCTACAAAGTACGCTACGTTCGCAATATCACTGACGTAGGGCATTTGGTAGGTGATGCGGACGAAGGTGAGGACAAAATTGCCAAAAAAGCAAAGCTGGAAAACCTCGAACCGATGGAAATTGTCCAACGTTATACGCTTGATTTCCGTTCTATCATGCAGTTAATCAATAACTTGCCGCCAAGCATAGAGCCAACCGCGACAGGGCATATCGTGGAGCAGATAGAAATGACGCAGAAAATCATGCAAAATGGCTTTGCCTACGAAGCCAAAGGGTCTATTTATTTTGACGTGAGCAAATACAATGAGGCAAACCACGAATACGGCAAACTCTCTGGACGCGTGGTAGATGAGCTGATTTCAGGTTCTCGCGACCTTGACGGGCAGGGCGAAAAGCAAGCCCCCGAAGACTTTGCGCTCTGGAAAAAAGCCTCCAAAGAACATATCATGCGCTGGAATTCGCCTTGGGGCGAGGGATTCCCTGGCTGGCACTTGGAGTGTTCGGTGATGAGTAGCAAGTATCTGGGACTCCAGTTTGACATTCATGGCGGCGGTATGGATTTAAAATTTCCTCACCATGAGTGCGAAATAGCCCAGTGCGTAGGCGCAAACGACACCGAGCCTGTCAAATATTGGCTACATACCAATATGCTGACCGTAAACGGAACAAAAATGAGCAAGTCGCTGGGAAATTCCATTCTCCCACATGAGCTTTTTACAGGCACGCACACCCTACTCACGCAGGCGTACAGCGCGATGACTTTGCGCTTTATGATGCTGCAAACGCATTATAGAAGCACGATGGATATGTCGAATGATGCACTCAAAGCCGCGCAGAAAGGCTACAAACGCGTGATGAATGGACTGCGAATTGTCAAAAAAATGCAGTACCAAGAAAATCTGGAAATACCAAAAGATGAAAAACAAATCGCTGAAATAGAGAAAATAGTCAGTGAAATGTACGAAGGCATGAACGACGATTTTAATACGGCAGTTGCGCTGGCAGGGCTACTCAATCTCTTGAAAAAAATCAATTCTTTTCACAATGGAGTCCTCAATATCAATAGCTTAGACCAAAAAACCTTTGACTTGACCAAAAATACTTTTATTAGCTTTGTCGAGGATATTTTTGGGCTTCGCGAGGAAAACCAAGCCGATTTGGGTGAGGTAATGCACGTATTTTTGGAGATTTATCGCGAGGCAAAGCACAACAAAAACTTTGAGCAAGTCGACAAACTGCGCGCACACTTCAAATCGCTGGGCGTGGTCGTCAAGGACATGAAAGACAAAATAGACTGGGCTTTTGAGGAGTAAGTAATACAGTAGCTAAAAATAAGACCTGTAAAGTTTTGTCGTTCTCTGCTATAAAAAGTTATTAATC
>JAAFJS010000131.1 GCA_013298985.1 Cytophagales bacterium | reverse complement strand
GTCAAAGAACTACTAAAAATGACGCAAACCGCTATGGAAAATATCAAAAAAAATGTTAATTTAGTGCGCTCTTTTTTCAATGAAGAAAATTTTTATTTTACTACTTAGCAATGTCGTTATCAAATTATTGCAAAATGTAAAGAAAGTAAAAATCAATGATACTTGGGTAGAAGCAGAAATTCCAAAAAAAGCAAAAATTATCATTGATGCGTTTAACCTCAAAAAACAAAATGTTACCTAATAAAAAAAGTAGTTAGGGGTTAATCATATTTTCCAATTTTCTGCTTATGCTTTCAATAAGCATTTGTAAGGCTCGTTTGCTGTGTTTTCAAAACCCTTCCTTTTTTGCTTTTCAGAGCAGTTTTTTTGTAATTTTGAGAAAAATATAATAGTCATTGAAAACACAAAGCGAGAACATAGAAGCGTTTATCACCTTATTGAAAAGCACAAAATAACACTTTATGGACGATTTAGAGCAAAAAATACGCAAAGAAGGACGAAAAGATTTTCGCCTCCCCTTCCGTCCCGACTATGGGCATAAAATGCTGGACGACCTCAAGAAAAAAACCAATGCAGGCTATTCCGCCATTGGTAGGTTGCGCGGGCTGGCGGAGCTACGCGGCTTGGAGTTGGGGATTGATAAAAGCATGAATATCAATTAATTATACACTTGCAAACCTGCAAAAAACGCCCAAAGGTAATTTTTTCTCAAAGTTGTCTTGCAAATAAAGTTCGCCAATGTGCAGCTTATTTTTTTTGCCAAAAGCATTTTCAATCAAATTTGCACCAATCAGAGCAGATAAACCCTTGGAATAGAGATTCATTACCAAAAAATGCTGTTCCTTGTCCAGTAGCTGCGCCACCAACTTTACTAATTCATTGATGCCTTCTTCGAGTATCCATTTTTCGCCATTGGTGCCGCGACCGTACGCAGGCGGGTCTAAGATAATGCCTTGATAAACAGAACCTCTACGCACTTCGCGCTTCACGTACTTCACCGCGTCTTCTACCACCCAGCGAATATCAGTCAGCGAACTCATCTCTCTGTTTTCATTTGCCCACGTTACCAACTGCTTGAGTGCGTCCACGTGCGTAACCTCTGCGCCTGCGCTTTTTGCCGCCAAAGAAGCGATACCCGTATAGGCAAAAAGGTTCAAAACCTTGGGTGTTTTTAGCTTGTTTTGCGTGCCTATTGCCTTGGTTTTATCCATGATAAAATCCCAATTTGCCGCCTGTTCAGGAAATACGCCCACGTGCTTAAAGGAAGTGAGTGAAGCCTTGAATTTGAGCAAGTTATCCTTGTATTTGTATTCCATCTGCCACCTTTCAGGCATTTTTTTGAGCATATTCCAGTTGCCTTTTTCGTGCATCTCATCTCTGATGCTATTGTTCTCAAAAATGGCGTGGGCTTGTTTACGCCAGTCATTTTCAGAAAGCGACTTGTCCCAAACTGCCTGCGGCTCAGGGCGTGCGGTGATAAATTCGCCGAAGCGTTCTAACTTCTCAAAGCCGCCAGAATCAATGAGTTCATAGCTTTTCCAGTGCTGGGGAGTGAGGGTATCTATCTGCATGAATTTTGTAGTTTCTTGTGCTGAATCTTAATTTTTGTGCAAAGGTAGGAAAAGTTATGGAAAAGTAGGCTTCCTGCAAAAGTATCAATTTGCAATCCTAATACATATTAAATCTCTCCGCAGTCCTCACGCAGTCAGCAAAGATAAAATCCAATACACCCAACAGTTGATTGGCATTTGCCAAGCCCAAGCTCAAAGGGTGCTTGTAAATAATATTGCCGTCTAACTTGCCAAACTCCCAACCTTTTCCAATACTCACTATCGCATAAATAGGGATTTCATTGTTTTCGTTAAGCAAACGAGCCACAATTAGCTGTTTGTAAGCATCAGACCAGCCCAAATCATAATCGTCATTTTTTGCCTCCACAGTAATTAAAAGAGGTTTTTGAAAAGTATCTATTCCTGTTTTGTCCTTGGGCGTAACTACATAATCAGGTATTAAAATCAGGTCTTCATATTTGATTTGTGGGTGGCTGAATAGCTTTGATTTGGGGTTGCGCTTCCATGCTTCTTTTAGGATAGGAAAGATAAGTGCTTCACAAGCATAAAATTCCATGTCCGTATCTCCTCTATTTGAAAGTACAAAATTGAGGTCTTCCAATAACCAAGATGGTGGATTTATTGGGGTAATTTCATCAAAATCAATAAAGTGGCTTCGCTCTACTTTTAATCCGAAATAGGATAACATCTCGGAATTATTTTTAAATTCGCTGAATTTCATAATTTAATTTTGAGTTTAGGCAAAGATACAGCTTTTTTTGAGAAGAATACAGCCTTGTTTATCTTCTTTTCATCAAATAATTTAGATACTCAAAAATTAAGTTATATTTGTTCGTTTGAAAATATAAAAAAACGAATGAGTACAGAAACAAGAAAACCGACGCTTTTTGAGGCTTTTATCCCCATCATTTTTCTAATTGCCCTGTTAGCGGTCAATGTCTATATTTTGGGGAGTGATGCCACTGTTGGCTCTAACCAGATAGTTTTGCTACTTGCCGCAGCAGTAGCGGCGGTGATAGCAATGGGGCGACTCCAAATCAGCTTTCACACCCTCACAGGAGGTATTTTGAAAAGCATTAGCTCGTCAATGGAAGCTATGATTATTTTACTGCTTATTGGCTCATTGTCAGGTACGTGGCTATTGAGTGGGATTGTTCCTGCCATGATTTATCATGGACTTAACCTTTTGAATCCAACTATTTTCCTTTTTGCGTCCTGCCTTATCTGCTGTGTGGTTTCCTTAGCAACAGGGAGTTCGTGGTCGACAGTGGCGACGGTGGGTGTTGCCCTGCTTGGGATAGGTAAAACGCTGGGTATCAGCGAGGGAGTAGTGGCTGGTGCTATTATTTCAGGGGCATATTTTGGAGATAAAATGTCGCCACTTTCTGATACGACCAACCTTGCCCCTGCGATGGCTGGCACTGATTTGTTCACACATATTCGCTATATGGTGCTGACCACCGCCCCAACCATCACCATAACGTTAATTATTTTTCTTGTTTGGGGGTTTACCTCCATTCCCACAAACCAAACAGACATCAGTATCGTCCAAAATGCGATTGAGAAAGAATTTAATATTTCACTCTGGCTTTTTCTTGTTCCTGCGGCAGTGATTGGCATGATAGTCAAAAAAGTTCCCGCTATTCCAGCCTTGTTTGTAGGGGCATTGCTGGGTGGAGTGGCGGCGGTTATTTTTCAGCCCGAAATAGTATCAAAAGTGGCAGGAGTAGAGGGCAATATCGCCACCATATTTTATGTGGGTGTAATGAAGGCAATGTACGGTACTATCAAAATTACCACAGACAATCAGATGGTAAATGACCTACTCACGACCAAAGGCATGAGTGGAATGCTCAATACGATTTGGTTGATTATCTGCGCTATGACCTTTGGTGGAGTGATGGAAATCAGTGGAATGTTGTCGCGCATTACCACCTCATTTATTCACTCGATTCACTCCGCAGGTGGGCTAATAGCCTCTACAGCAGGAACTTGTATCTTTTTTAATATTACAGCTTCTGACCAGTACCTGGCAATCGTCGTGCCTGGGCGTATGTATGCCAATACTTTTCGCGAACGAGGGCTAAGTCCTGAAAACCTGAGCCGCACCTTAGAAGATGCAGGCACAGTAACCTCAGTTTTGATACCTTGGAATACGTGCGGGGCTACACAGGCAAGCGTGCTGGGCGTGGCTACGATGGTCTATGCGCCTTACTGTTTTTTCTGTATTCTCAGCCCACTGATGACCATTATTTTTGGCGTTTTTAACATCAAAATCAAGAGGATAAGCAAGCAAGAAAAACTGGTAGAAACGCAGGAGGCGGCTTAAAATTAAGAAATAGACTTCTTGCGAAAGTAGTGATTTCTCCCTCTCAGAAGGAGAGGGACTAAGGCGACCGTCGCACGGGAGAGGCAAATAAAAAACACTTTTGCAAGAAGTCTAATGTCAAAAACATAAAATTCAAAATATCAGCATCATAATAACGATAAGAAATAATTTTGCTTACCTTTGCGGTCTTGCAAATTAAAATGAGATAAATAATAAAAAACTTCAAAAAAGTTTTTTATTATTGGTGTAAATAAAGAAATTTGGAATAGTAATATGTTACATACAAAACAACACACCATTCAAAAGACAATCACTGTTTCAGGCGTGGGCTTGCACACAGGCGTACAAGCGAACATGACTTTCCTGCCCGCCCCTGCCAATCATGGTATCAAATTCCAACGTATTGATTTAGAGGGACAGCCCACCGTAGATGCAGATGCAGACTATGTGGTGGATTTGTCCAGAGGAACGACCATAGAGCAGTCAGGCGCACGAGTAAATACAGTGGAGCATACGCTGGCGGCTTTGGTGGGCTTGCAGATTGATAATGTGTTGATTCAGCTTGACGGTCCTGAGCCTCCCATCATGGACGGAAGCTCACAACAATTTATCGAGGCTCTGCAAACTTGTGGACTGGAAGAGCAAAGTGTATTACGAAATTTTTTTCAGCCTGAGCAAGGCATTTTTTACCAAGAAACTGACCGCGATGTAGAGATTGCCGCCCTGCCGCTGGACGATTATCGCCTGACAGTGATGGTAGATTACAATTCTCCTGTACTGGGTAGCCAGCACGCTTCCTTGAATGATATTGAGCAGTTTTCCAAAGACATAGCCTCCTGCCGCACTTTTTGTTTTTTGCATGAATTAGAAATGCTTTACAAAAACAACCTCATCAGAGGCGGAGATTTGAATAATGCCATCGTGATTGTAGATAGAGTAGTAGAGGACGGCGAACTGGAATATTTGGCTTCCCTTTTTAACAAACCCAAAGTAGAGGTCAAAAAAGAAGGCATTTTGAACAATATAGAATTGCGCTACAAAAACGAACCTGCGCGTCATAAACTATTGGATTTGGTAGGAGATTTGGCATTGGTGGGCAGACCTTTGAAGGCGCAGATTTTAGCGGCGCGACCTGGGCATGCGGCAAATGTAGGCTTTGCCAAAAAAATAAAAAAGGCAATGAAAAAGTTGCAAAGCAAAGACCAAGCCCCTGCTTATGACTCAAAAGTTCCTCCTATTTTTGATATAAACCGCATTTCGGAAATCTTGCCGCACCGCTACCCGTTTCAGATGATTGACAAGATTATCCAATTAGACGAAACCGTAGTAACTGCCGTCAAAAATGTAACGATAAACGAACCGTATTTCCAAGGACATTTCCCCAATAACCCCGTCATGCCAGGCGTATTGCAGATAGAAGGATTGGCGCAGACAGGTGGAATATTGGCAATCAATAACTTAGGCATCAATGAAAAATGGTGGACATACTTTTTGAGTGTCGACCAGTGTAGGTTCAGGAAGATGGTAGTGCCAGGGGATACTATTATTTTTAGGTGCGAACTGCTCGAACCTATTCGCAGAGGGATTGTAAAAATGAAAGGGCAGGCTTTCGTAGGCAATGACGTGGTTTGCGAGGCTATGATGTCCGCAAGAGTGGTAAAAAAAGAAAATAATTAACATCAAATCTATAAGATGCTACATCATTTGGCATATATACACCCTGACGCTAAAATAGCTGATAACGTAACCGTAGAGCCATTTGCCTACATAGAAGCAAATGTCGAAATTGGGGAAGGAAGCTGGATTGGCGCGCACGCAGTCATCAAAAATGGCTCGCGTATAGGCAATAATTGTAAGATTTTTTATAGTGCAGTCATTTCGCAAATCCCCCAAGACCTCAAGTTTGAGGGAGAAGACACGCTGACCATCATCGGCGACAATACCGCTATCAGAGAGTTTGCCACCATCAGCAAAGGCACAAAAGACCGCCTCCAAACGGTGATTGGCAAAAACTGCTTGGTGATGGCGTATGCACACATAGCCCACGATTGTATTATTGGCAATAACTGCATCATTGTCAATTCGGTACAAGTGGCTGGTCATGTGGTTATTGATGATTTTGCGGTCATTGGCGGAACAGCCGCCGTACAGCAGTTTGTCAAAATAGGTAAGCACGTCATGGTGGGCGGTGGCTCTTTGGTCAGAAAAGATATTCCACCCTACATCAAGGTCGCCCGCGAGCCACTCAGCTATGCAGGGCTAAACTTAGTAGGGCTAAGAAGGCGAGGATTCTCCTCCGAAAAAATAGGCGAGCTACAAGAAATATACCGCACCATTTACCTCAAAGGCTATAACAACAGCCAAGCACTGCACATCATAGAATCAGAAATCGCAGAATCCCCCGAAAAAGAGGAAATTCTCCAATTTATAAAAACATCAAAAAAAGGAATCATGCCCGCAAGCAGAGGCAACAAGGTAGCAAGCAATGGTGAGGAGGAGGATTAACCTCTTGAATTATTTTTAACTCAATTTAAGTAGTCATACAAAATTATTGGTTTTCATAAAATACTCGTTCTTTGAGTTCCTACCAGTTCCACTGTGGCATTAAAACGGAAGGTTAAATATAACTCACCGTTTTAACGGTGGGAACATTCAAAATCCAAGAACGGTTTATTCTTGAATGTCAATAATTTATATTATAAATACTGGCTAAAACATTGATTATTAATATTTTGTATAATTTATAGTTGCAATTAATTCATAACTACTTAATGCAAATTATAGCACAAAATTTGGGAAAGCAGTTTGGACGAGAATGGATTTTTAAAAACTTGACTTTCCATTTCCAGCCCCACCAGAGCTACGCCATTACTGGCAACAATGGGAGTGGAAAATCTACGTTACTCAAAATCTTGGCGGGAACGATGCCCCTGACCACAGGCGAAATTGAGTACGAAAACAAGGGCAGCAAAATAAATCCAGCCGATTGGTTCAAACAGTTAGCAATCGCTGCGCCCTACTTAGAGTTGGTAGAAGAATTTTCTTTGCAAGAAACCATAGATTTTCATATCCGTTTTAAGAAATTATACGTTAAACCAAAAGAATTGATTGAAAAATTGGGCTTTGAGAAAAATCAACACAAACCTATCCGTTTTTTTTCATCAGGCATGAAGCAAAAGTTAAAATTAGGTTTGGCTTTGTATTCTGATGTAAAAGTATTATTTTTGGACGAGCCAACTGCCAATTTAGATGAAAAAAACATAGAATGGTACTTGGAAAACGTAAGTAAAGTATTGAAAGACAGACTCATCATTATTGGTTCTAACCAAACCAACGAGTATAGTTTTTGTAACCATATAATTAATTTGGCATTTTTCAAATAAATTTGTATCTTTAAACAAACAAAAGAACTTTAAAACTGACCCAAATATGAAATTATTAAAAAGTGTATTCATCGTAGTATTATTTGCCACTTTTTTATCAGCTTGTGGCAGCAAAGGTGGTAGCACACCGCTTACTTTGCTCGAATTGCTCTCCAAAACTTGGCGCATCTCAAAGGTTACAATCAACGGTACAGTAGATAATACTGGTAATTATGGGGCTTTTCGCGTGGCTTTTCAGCAAAACGGCACGTATGTAGTAACGCTTGGCAATTCGCCTATCAATATCGTGATTAACCCAGCCAATAACGGAAGATGGGCTATCACTGACAACGAAACTTCCATTACTTTTGACCAAGGCTCGTCCAACGAATTCAAAGTTACTATACCAAGCAAGCCTTCAGAAAGTAGCACTACTTTTTCTGTGCGCTTCAAAGTTCCCAGAACTACTAATAAAACTGAGCCTGAATATATTATTGATTTTGTAGCGGTTAATTAATTCATTTTGAAGTGTTTATAGTAAATATTTCTGCTTTAGCTATCCCCAATGGGTGGCATAAAGCAGAAATATATGTTTTATAAAATGTCGTAATAATTTTACAAGTCAGGAAACTCAAAAAAATTAAAACTCCAAAATGTATTCCTACCAACCCATCATCAATATTGCTGAAATCTGCGCCCAACATGGTGTAAATCAAGTTATTCTGTCCCCTGGTTCGCGGTGTGCGCCCCTAACGATTGCTTTTGCGCGCCACCCCCAAATCACGACACGCACCATTTCTGACGAACGCAGTGCCGCCTTCATCGCCTTGGGCATGGCACAGCAGCTAAACGAGCCTGTTGCCTTGCTATGCACCTCTGGTTCAGCAGGTTTGAACTACTATCCTGCGATTGCGGAGGCTTATTACCAGCAAATTCCCTTGCTTGTTTTGACCGCAGACCGCCCGCCAGAATGGGTCGACCAAGCTGACGGACAGACCATCAGACAGCGAGAAATGTACGCCAACCACATCAAAGCAAGTTATGAACTGCCTGTCGACTATTCGCACCCCGATGCTATTTGGCAGATAGAACGCACTGTGAATGAAGCAATTAACCTATGTCGAGCCTTCCCGCACGCGCCTGTGCATATCAATCTTCCTTTTCGTGAGCCGCTTTACCCGCCCAAAGATTTTGAAATGAAATTTGATAAGAATGTACGCATTAGCAAGGAGATACAAAGTGAACCTACTTTGCCTGAAAGTGCTTGGGAAGAAATTTTAAAGGAGTTAAAACAGCCTGAAAAGATTTTAGTAGCTGGTGGGCAAGGTAGCATGGACTTGGCGTTGTGCGAAAACTTGGCGTATGCCCAAGATAGGTTAGGATTTGCCATTGTTTCTGAGGTGATTACGAATTTGCACCCTTGTATTAGCCATACACTGGTGCAGCTACACGATATTTTTTTGGCAAAAAAAGAAATTCAAGAAGAACTGGGGCAGGTAGATTTGCTTATTACTTTTGGTAAATCTGTCATTTCCAAAAACTTAAAACAGTATTTAAGAAACTACAAACCCAAACAACATTGGCATATCCAAGAGGCTGGTAATGTGCCTGATACGTTTAAAAGTTTGACAAAAATTATAAGAACTAAGCCCAACTCTTTTTTCAAAAATATACATGAGAAACAGCGAACTGATTTTCAACTTCTTGATAAAAGAATGAAATATGCTAAAATATGCCACCAAAAAGTAATGTCAATTATTGATAAAAGTGTGGTTAATTTTTTGATGAAAGAAAATAAAATAAAGAAATACGAATTATCAGAATTAGAAGCGGTTTTCTACCTTATCAAGGAGTGTAAAAATGTCAATCTACATCTGGCAAATAGTATGACTGTGCGTTATGCCAACTTGGTGAGCATAAATTATGTTACACTGGATTCAAAAACTGAAATTTTCTCCAATCGCGGCACCAGTGGCATAGACGGTTGCCTAAGCACTGCCGTAGGTCATGCGCTGGCAAATCCAGAAAAAATGAATGTGTTGATTATGGGCGATTTGGCATTTTTTTATGACCGCAATGGTCTGTGGCACAATTATTTACCTGAAAATCTGCGAATTGTAGTTTTGAATAATCATGGTGGTGGCATTTTCAAAATGATTGACTCAGGTGCGATGCCCGAAGCTGATGAATATTTTGTAACCAAACAGGTGATGAAGGCAGAACGTACCGCCCTCGACGCGGGCATGGAATATTTTTACGCCAATAATCGCATTGATTTTCAAGAGATTATCAAAAGTTTTTTTGAAAAAAATGGCAAAGCAAAACTCTTGGAAATCGAAACTGAGATGGAAACGAATCGAAAAGTATTAGAGGAATACAAACAGCTATGACACATTATTTCCCCAAAACTATCACAAATACGTCTTGATAATTTGGTGAAAAATGCCTAAAATTTTAGATAACTCAGATAAATAATATATTTTGGTATCTACAAAAATTTGTTTTTTTTCCAACCTCAAAAACTGCCAATCATCACCTGTTACCGCACATCCATATACACAAGGCTGAGGCTTGCTTTTTTTCTCATTAAATAATTGGGCAGCATACATTTGTGCTACACATTGCCCCTTTCCATAGTCCATATCTTCGTCTTTAGCTTCTGCAAGGGTAATGATAGGTGCTTGCATGACACTTTTACGCGGGTGTTTCGAAAGGAAAAAATCACACGCACCAGTAAGGTCTTTGGTATCATCTACATACAAATCCTCACCCGAATAAAGTGTAATCTGTTCCAAATAAGCCAGTGCTACTTCCGTAATGATAGGTGAAATCAAATGTTCAGACTTACTTTTTTCATTGGTTAAGGGAATCAAGGTGGCTATTTCCAGTGTTTTTTTTAACCAGTCTGATGGTTCTACAGGCGTAATTACTGGAAACAAATTAATACTAATTTCCTCTAAATCAAGTTTTTCTAATGCCTGTTTTAGGCTTTTATAATTACTATATCCCATACATTATGATGTTTTTACAAATATACAAAAAAATTAAGTGTGCTTTGATAATTACATCGTTTTAATAGCTATTTTACTCCCTATCAAAGTAATAATTTACATCATTTTTTCCTTTAAAATTTATCGTGTCAATTCCACTTGATACGCATAATGCCAAAGCACAATCCCTGCACTGACCACAATATTAAAGGAATGTTTTGTACCAAATTGAGGAATTTCTAAGCCAATATCGCACAAAGGCAAGACCTCATCACTGACCCCAAATGCCTCATTTCCAAAGATAAAAGCATATTTTTCTTCTTTTTGGGGTTCAAAATTTTGCAAGTAAACACTTTGGTCAGTTTGCTCAACGACCACTATCTGATAATCAAGATTTTTTAATATCAAAATAGCTTCATTGGTTTCTTTCACATATTCCCAAGCCACCGAATCAGTTGCGCCCAGAGCCGTTTTATGAATTTCCCTGTGCGGAGGCGTAGCCGTAACACCACAAAGGTAAATCTTAGCCACCTTGAAGGCATCAGCAGTACGAAAAAGCGAGCCTACATTGTTCATACTCCGCACATTATCCAAAATTAAGACCAATCCATGATTAGCTTCTTGTTTGAACTGCTCAGAAGAAATCCTGTTCAGCTCGTCCATTTCCAATTTCCGCATAAGTAAAAAAGAGTATAAAATCTATTCCTTAAATAGTGGTAAAAGTAGGATAAAAAATGATTTATTTCCATAGCTTTGCACTAAAAATGATTTATCTTTGTTTCTGTAAAATAAAATCACTTAATACTCAAAAATTCGTTTGGTAGAAAAAATCATCAGTTTAGAAAGCATCTCTTTGGTAGATTTCTTGGGCGTAGAAAATGCGAACATCAAAGAAATCGCCCAAGCCTTCCCCAACACCAAAATAGTGGCACGTGGTAGCGAAATCCGCATCATGGGAAGTAATACCGAAATAGTGCGTATCAATGAAATAATCAATTCATTATTAGAGCATTACAACAAGTACAGTAAGATTACGCTTGACAATGTGCGGTCTTATATGAACGATAATCCCGCGCAAGTGCCTCTGCACGAACTCGAAGACGATATTATTCTCTATGGTGCAAAAGGAACGGCTATCAAACCGCGTGGGCATAACCAGCTCAAATTGGTACAGGCGATTTACAACAATGACTTGGTTTTTGCGCTCGGTCCCGCAGGTACAGGCAAAACCTACGTGGCAGTAGCGATGGCGGTGCGCGCGCTGAAAAACAAAATGGTCAAGAAAATCATCATTACACGCCCCGCAGTGGAGGCAGGCGAAAACTTGGGCTTCCTTCCCGGCGATTTGAAAGAAAAAATTGACCCTTATTTGCGCCCCATTTACGACGCTTTTGAGGACATGATTCCTGCCGAAAAACTCAAATTTTATCAGGAAAAAAATGTGATTGAGATTGCGCCCCTTGCGTATATGCGCGGACGGACGCTTGGCAATGCGTTTGTACTCCTTGATGAGGCGCAAAATACAACCGCAATGCAGATGAAAATGGTGCTGACTCGCTTGGGCGAACATTCCAAAATGGTCGTAACAGGTGATGAATCTCAGATAGATTTGCCCCGCAACCAACGGTCAGGCTTAATCCATGCGTCTGAAATCCTGAGAGATACAGAAGGAATTGGCTTTGTGCGTATGGAAAGTAAGGACGTGATTCGCCATCAGTTGGTGAAGAAAATCGTGATTGCCTACGACAAGTTTGAAAACGAACATCAACAAAGCTCTCGATAAACTAACCCTTAATTTTACGTATTTTGAAAAAAATTACTACGTTATTTTTTCTTTCTTTCCTCTGCATTGCTTGTGTTCCTACTACTGACATCAGCAATGCAGAAAAAAAATATTTTGATTTAACAAAGTTTGTCCAACAGCAAACAGAAATGCTCAATGCACAAAAGAGAAAAGTCAAAAAGCAAGTAAACCTCAGTGGGCAAGCCGACGAAATACAAACTGATACACTTGATTGGGAGAAAGAATTGGCTTTGTTCAGAGAAGCTGACATCAATTCTCCCTCATTACGAGATAGTTATGAAATTAGCGAAGACAAAGTGAATGGAATAGTTATTTACACTGCCAAAGAAGAAAAACAAAAAGTGCGTGAAATAAGCATCATCTTTGGCGAAAATAATACCGTAGAAAAAGTAAATATCAAGGAAATAAAAATTGTATTTTCCGAAGATAACCAACTCTACGAAATCCAGCGAACAATGGAAATGCAACTGAAAAACAACCTACTTTCTGCCTATTCCATCAAAGGATTCCAAAAGGTAATCCTCAAAGATAGCCTTGTATATGACATCAGCGCGACTTTGGTAAATTAATATTTTGTTTTAGTTTTTACAAATTAAAACTTAAATCCAAACTTCTCAGCAATCAATTTTTTGCTTGCTTTCCCTGCCAATAATACAAAAGTGGTGGTGTCCATGTCTTTGAGTTCAGGAACTTCTGGCAAAAGTTCTTTCATAAACTCTTCTTGATTATTGGGTAATCTTACATCAGGCGCATAACTTTTGATAGGGCTAAACGGAATAATTTTGTGATAAAAATCAGTTTTCTGCTGGGCGGGATTTGCAATCTCGCCCTTATTTTCTGCTGGGCGGGATTTGTAATCTCGCCCTTATTTTTTGAGGATTTGTAATCCGATTTTTACCATAACCCACTCTGCTGGGCGGGATTTGTAATCTCGCCCTTATTTTTTGAGGATTTGTAATCCGATTTTTACCATAACCCACTCTGCTGGGCGGGATTTGCAATCTCGCCCTTATTTTTTGAGGATTTGTAATCCGATTTTTACCATAACCCACTGGGCAAGATTTGCCATTCTGCGCTACTTTATTTTGCCATTATCTCGCGCAAATTTGCTATAAAAATCCCCCCTTGCAATTTACCCAATTTTTACCAAGTGCTTGACAGGGCTTGTGCCGTCTGAATTGCGGCGCGCAGGGCGCGTAGCTTATGATTTACCTCCTCTAACTCTCGCTGTTCGTCCGACTTAGCCACAATCCCCGCACCCGCCTGATAGTGCAGCGTATTATTTCTACTCAGGAAAGAACGAATCATAATAGCTTGGTTAAAGTCGCCATTGAAGCCCATAAACCCGATACAACCACCGTAGTATGAACGACTTATATTTTCATATTTATCTATTAACTGCATAGCCTTGTGCTTGGGCGCGCCCGACAGCGTACCCGCAGGAAAGGTATCTGCTACAATCTGTACGGCACTGTCTTGGTTTTTTAGGTCGCCCTTAATCGTAGAAACCAAGTGAATAACATGAGAAAAATACTGGATTTCCTTAAAAGTAGTAACCTGCACATTTTCACAGTGTTTGCTCAAATCGTTCCTTGCCAAATCTACCAACATAATGTGTTCAGCATTTTCTTTGGGGTCTTGGAGTAGACTCTGGGCAGATTCGGCATCTTGGAGGTCATTGCCTGTGCGCTTAAAAGTCCCTGCAATAGGGTAAATGGCGGCTTTGTTGTCCTTGATTGCCAGCTGCGTTTCGGGGGAAGAACCAAAAATCTTGAAACTACCATAGTCAAAGTAAAAAAGATATGGCGAAGGATTGATGGAACGCAACGCCCGATATACATTAAAATCATCACCCGTAAACTGGTGCTGGAAGCGGCGAGAAAGCACAATCTGGAATACATCACCCACCTGACAGTGGTGCTTGCCTTTGCTAACCATTTCCCTATACTCTGTATCGTTCAGGTTTGAGGTTTCTTCGCCGTCTAAGGAAAACTGGAAAGAGGAAAAATTCTTATTCCGAATCAGCGTTTCTATTTGTGAAATCTTACTTTCTTCTTCATTATCAGCTAATTGATGTTCAAAAATATGCAATTCATTGTTAAAATGATTAATCGCAATCACAAAACGGAAAACCTGATACAAAACCAAGGGAATCTCCAAATTGCTTTTCCCTTTTTCTGCTAAGGTGATGTCCTCATAATACTGCACTGCATCATACGCCATGTACCCAAAAAGTCCATTGTTGATAAACTTAGTTGTCTGAAAATCAGATACAAACGAACGAGCAAACTCTCCCAAAGACTGCACCACTGCTTTGTGGTCTGTGATTGCCTCTTTTTCCTCACTGCCATCAGGGAATTGCCTGATAATCTGGTGATTACTTACCTCAAACTTGGCAATTGGCTCGCAGGCAATATAGGTAAACGCATTTTCGTTTCCATGATAATCAGAGCTTTCCAGCAAAAGCGTATTGATGTATTTGTCCCTGAGTTTCAAGTAGATACTGACGGGTGTAAAAGTATCTGCCAATAATTTTTTGCTTTGCGTGCTTAGTTTAAATGTTTTCATTTCTTTAATTGTTATGATTGAATTTTTGGGGTTCAAAAAATAATGCACAAAAAAAGCCCACTGAACAAACAGCAGGCTCTTGTATATCAATATCTTGATTACTTTTGCAATGGCTTTGCTGTTCACAATAGTTCTCTATTGCGCCAGCAAGTGCGATTGATAAAAGTGCAGTTTTGCGTCATTGTCAAATTTTGTTTTTCTTTTTTAAATATTTACAAATCAAATCATAGAAATCTAAATTTGCAAGGATTTACCGTAAAATTTAACTTTACGCTGATTTGTAAACAATATTTCATTTTTTTGAATAAAATGATTTTTCAAAAATTAGTACGGAAAAACATTTGGTGGGGACACCAAATGTGGGGTGTAATTATTACATAAAATGTTAATTATCAATTATTTGTATTAATTCATAATTCATAACTTATAATTCATAACTTCCTAACACTCATGAGTACACTTATTTTTGACGCGCACTTAGACCTTTCCATGAATGCGCTGGAATGGAATCGTGATTTGACCCAGCCTGTCCAAACCATTCGCGAGCGAGAACAGCATTTGACGGACAAGCCTGACAGGGGTAGGGGAGTGGTTAGCTTGGCGGAGATGCGAAAAGGTAACATAGGTTTGTGTGTGGCTACGCAAATCGCGCGCTATGTAACGCCTGAAAGTACGCTGACTGGGTGGAACTCGCAGGCGCAGGCATGGGCGCAAACGCAGGGGCAACTTGCATGGTACGAAGCGATGGAGGCGCAGGGCGAAATGGTACAAATCCGAGATAAGGAAGGGCTGCAAAAACAGCTAAACCTTTGGGAAAGTGCAGAAAATACTGAAAATCTGCCCATTGGCTACATTTTGAGCTTGGAAGGTGCAGATTCTTTGGTAGATATTTCGTATTTGGAAAAAGCGTATCTGAAAGGGCTGCGGGCAGTGGGCTTGGCGCACTACGGCAGGGGAGTGTATGCCTACGGAACGGACTCCGAAGGCGGCATAGGGCAGCAAGGACGTGAACTGCTCAAAGAAATGGAGAAACTAAACATGATTTTGGACGCGACGCATCTCTGCGATACCAGCTTTCGCGAGGCAATGGATTGGTTTGGGGGGGCTGTATGGGCGAGCCATCATTTGTGCCGAAGCATTACACCGCACAATCGGCAACTGGCAGATGAGCAAATTAAGGTATTGATTGAAAGGCAGGCGGTAATTGGCATGGCTCTGGACGCGTGGATGATGATTCCGAACTGGGTGCGTGGCAAAAGTACCCCTGAAAATACAGGGCTGAAATTGGCGCATATCGTGCCACACATAGACCATATCTGTCAGCTTGCGAGCAATTCGCTACACGTGGGCATTGGCTCGGACTTGGACGGGGCTTTTGGCAGGGAGCAATGCCCCCAAGACCTCGAAACGATAGCTGACTTACAGAAATTAGCCGCTATTTTGCAGCAAAGAGGTTACTCGCCCCAGGATATATCCAATATTTTTCACCAAAATTGGCTAAGATTTTTGGAAAGGGTTTGGTAATTACTTATTTTTAGCTTTCTGATTTAATAATGATGTAAAAATTCAATGAAATTATTGAAGGATTTAAGTCTTGGTATCAAGTTTTCGCTGGTTACTGCGCTTTCTCTAAGCGTGGTTTTTGCTGTACTTATTACCACGATTTACTACCATCAAAAAGAAAAGCGTATTGCAGAAAATGACGTACGATTTTTTAGCCAACTCTCTGATTTAGTGAGTATTCTGGACGAACAGCGCAAAGCACAAGAAGAAAAAGCAAAGCAGGCGTTGGTATTGGCAGAAAGCCTCATTCGCCAGCAAGGGCAAATCATAGAATCTGATTCTTTGATAGATATACTGGTCAATAATCCTTTGACCAATAGAAAGGAAAACCTCAAAATCAATGCCTTGTATTTGGGTGGAAAATTGCTACAAGGCGACTCTGTGATGGTAGATGAATTTATCAAAGAAACTGGTTGTGTAATGACTATTGGGCAGCAGAGTCCACTTGGCTTTGTCAATATAGCAACCTCGCGAGTGCTTACTATGAGTATGCGTTTTGTAGGAACATTTACTACCCACAAACCCACCTTAGAGGCTGTAAATGCAAGTATGCCTTACTTAGGGACTTTGATTGGCTCAGTTTCAAAAAAAATCTATACTGTTAATACCAAAGTGCTTTACACCAATAAAGGCTCAAAAATTGTGCTTTTTGCTTCTGTATTTTTGCAAGCAGAAGGCACTATACAAAAAAATATCATCAGTAAAAGGTATCTCGAAAATGGTTTCTCTTACTTGATGAGTAAAAGTGGAACTATTCTTTTTCACCCCTCATCCAGGGCTATTGGCGTGGACATCTCCCAAAGCATAGTCTATACAGATATGATACGCAACACCGCAGGGCTTCACAAATTTTTTTATACGGATAACGCAGGCGTTCCCAAATACCAATACTACACTTATTATCAGCCACTTGATATGTTTGTGAGCATTGTAATTCCCAAAAAAGACCTGCTGGACAAGCCGCTTGCCTATTTTCGCAATTTCTTGGTAGGAGGTGCTATCTTTGC
>JAAFJS010000129.1 GCA_013298985.1 Cytophagales bacterium | reverse complement strand
CTTTTTCTGAAATTTTTAGATAATGTCCTTTATGCCCTGCCTGACCTCCTACTTTATTATCCGTTTTCTCTCGTAAAGAACGGTCTTTTTTTACTTTATGAATATCTGTGGAAGGTGGTTTATGACTGTTTTCACTATTTTGACCTAATTGCCTCTTTAATTCCAAATTTTCTGCTTTCAATGAGGCTATTTCTGAGGTAGCCACAGACAACTCCTCTACTAATTTTTTTAGTAGACTTTGTAGTGCCAATATATCTGTGCTTAGTTCCATACTGCAAAGTTATACACTTTTTTTCTATAAAAAAATAACTACTTTTGGAGAGCTGAATAGTTACTAATTTTTACTACAAATTGAAGTTCACAAAAAATTGGAATGGTGGGTTTATGAATAAAAACTCCGAAATAGTTACAAGCCATTTCGGAGTTTGCTTTTTATCGAACAACTTTTATTTACGACTGACTACTACCGCCAAGCCAAAGGTATTGAACGCGATTTGCTCATGTCCTACCCTGCGTAAGGGCAGGCGCACGAAAGGCGATACTTGCAAAGACCAACGCCTACTGAACTGATAATCAATGCCTGAGCTGAGATTAATGCCGCCCAATAGGTCAAATCTCGCAAAGGGTTGATGGCTTTGCTCAGAAAAAACTTCTGTGCTTGAATTAGACCGCACACTTGATGTAGAGGGAGGCGCACTTGTAGATACACCCATATTATTTGCTACTATCGTACTGGTATTGACATTATTGATAGATTTGTATTTTTCTTCCAAATAAACATAATTAGATACACCCACAGAGGCAAACAAACGAATTTTTTCTCCATGCCAAAAGTAGTATTGTAAATTGATAGGCATATTGACTATCAACAAGTTACTACTCATTTCTTTGGCAGAGGTGATAATATTCTCCTGTGCTGAAAAGTTACCAATGTTTGCTGGCGAAGATTTATTTACATCGGCCACCACATACTGCTTACTAATGTCCTTATCTTGTGAATATATCATTTTTTGACCTGCAAGCAGCAATCCAGTCGTCAGTTGGACTCGGCTGGACAGCGCAAGCCCAAGCTGTACGCCTGATTCGATAGTAAAGTGGTTTTCAATTTCGTTATTATAAATCAAAGGATTCATTGCCAAGCCTATGGAAAAGTCAGGTTTAAATTTATTTTGTTTTCCTCTGGCTAATGGCTTGATTGTCAAGTTGATACTACCCTGTGGTTTAGGCACTTCATAGGCTAAGATTAGGCTGTCGGTCGCAATAGGAATCACCAAGAACACTTGTTTTTGCGTTTCAGCATCTGCTATCATTGCCTTTTCTTTTTCATTAATTACGACTTTTTCTGTATCGCCTTTGTGGTTTGCCACATTTGTTGGCGTTATTTTGTCAATGTTTACTTGTTTTTGTACGTTGAGTATTGTTTTTTCATTTGATTTGCCGTTTTGTGTTGTTATTTCTTGATTTTTTGAAATTATATTTTCAGCAATAGGTTTGTTCTCAGTAGCTTGATTGTCCACCGTTTTCTGTGCAAGTGCCTCATTTTCTTGATTTTGTATTTCATTGTTGGCAGAATCAGTTTTCTGTGTAATTTCTGAGGGAACTGCATTGTTATCCTGTTGTGCTTTGTTATTTTCTGAGTTTTGTGCTGGCGTATCTTTCACAATAGTTTGATTTTCAGTATTTTTATTTTCCGAAAAATACCAAAAACTAACCAAAAGTAAGGCAAGCCCTGCCGCCACCGCCATTGGTTTCCAGTAAGGCGCACGCCAAATGCCCGTAAAAGGGGATTTTTGCAATTTGGGTCGCAGTTTTTCCCAATCAGCCTCCTTGTAAGTGGCTTCGTACTCCCCAAGTTCTTCTCTGAACCTGTTTGCCAACTTTTCGTCAAAATCGTTTATCTCACTCATTTTCCTCGCTTAATATGGTTTTTTTTGTACTAAAATAGGCTGTTACCATGGTTCTCAGCCGTTGTTTTGCCCTTGACAGGTTCGACTTGGACGTACCTGCGGGAATGTGTAAAAGTTCGCCAATCTCGTCGTGAGAGTAGCCTTCGATTTCATATAAATTAAATACTATCTTTTGATTATCAGGTAATTGACGAATTAGTTTAAATAAATCTTCGGTACTGAGTTGGTCTATTACGTCAGCATCATGTTCTTCTCCTCTTGCCTTCTCGATAGGCACTTGGAAGTCATGTTTATGCTCCCGCCGATAATAATCTATCGAGGTATTGACCACAATCCGCCTGAACCACGCTTTGAATAGCTTGGTACTGTCATAAGCCTCCAATTTATTAAAAACTTTGAGAAACGCATCATTGAGCATCTCGCTTGCTTCGTCCTTGTTTTTGGCATAACGCAAACAAATCCCCATAGCATAGCCGTAGAAGTGCTTATAAAGCCCTTCTTGGTCTTTCATTCGCCCGTTTCGACAGCCCTGAATGAGTTTATCTACTTCTGTGGGGTTTACCTGCGCTACCAATGGAAGTTATGCTGTTTGATATGAAAATTAATACAGTTTCAACTATTTTTAAATTTTTAATCCTATAAACCTGTAATCCATACGCAGAAAGCAAGCGAAGCGTTGCAAGGGAGTAGAAAAAAATGGCATAAAAAATGGTTAGTTTTTGATAACCAACCATTTTTATTAGGTAACTATATGATTTTGAACTATTTAATATCCACAATCACTTCAAACACTTTGTCAGATTTCTTGTTTCCCGTTACATCGACGGTGTGTTTTTCACCAATTTGCCAAATTTCCTTGCCTTTTTCGTCAAACTTGCGTTTTTGATATTTGTAGTTAAAAAAATCGGAAAGTTCGGCGAGCATAGCCTCATAAGCGGGCTGATTGTCCAGTAACACCTTGACATAAAATTCGTTTACGCGCCCATCTGGATTGAGCTTATAGGTAATTTCTGCATATTCCTGCGGACTGAGTGTGGTTTTGTATTGAAGTGCATTTGCATCTTCTTTGACCAAGTCTGCCAATTCTTTTGCCTTGACTTCTTCGGTGGTCATATCCAATGCTACCTCGCGAATTACGCCGTCGTAGCTGATGATAAGTCGCTGGAAATCTTCGCCATACTCCGCAAAGTGCTTCATCGCACCCATGGAACTGGTCTTTTCTTCTTGCGCGATTTCTGCCAATACACTGTCCGCAGAAACGCTGTCTGCCGCAACATTGGTTTGATTTTCTGGAGATTTTCCACCACAATTAGTAAAAAGCCAGAGCGCAATAACAAGCAAATAAATTGTGTTTTTCATATTTTTTTGTTTTATTCAACTGTCGGCAAACGTTCCACTTCGGGCTGAACTGTTGCCGAAGTTGGGTTATTCAATCATTATTTTTTTGACAGCTTCACCATCTTTGGTTTTGATGTGTAAAAAATAAATGCCTTTGTTCAAGTTCCCCACGTTTAATTCTGTTCGGAAAGTTTGGTCAGTTTTTATAAATTCAAAGTTTTTGACTTCACTTCCCAAGACGTTGTGCAATTTGATATTGACCTCTCCAAACTTTGAATTATTGAGTACAAAGTTAAAAATACCTTGACTTGGGTTTGGATATACCTGAATATCACCCTGATACGTCAAATAATCTGCCAAGCCTACTACACCCGTTTGGATTTTGAGGTTGTCGATTGCCCAGCCCCAGCCATGCGCCGCTTGGTCAGCAAAAAGACGAAAACGAATAATTACCTCGTCATTAGGGCTAAGTTTGTCCAGTAGATTGATACTACGTGGTCTAAAAAGTGCAGGTGTACCTACTGTGGCAGAGTTATTGTCTGTAATGCGACGGTTGTAAGCAGAGAGCCAGTCAGGATTGGCACGTGAGTCATAGCCATCAAGCAAGATAGACCACGTTTTTCCTTTGTCTTTGGAGGCTTCTACAATAACATAATCCCAAAACTTAGCATCTCCAAATACTGTTCCTCTTTCCCCTGGCTCTACCAGTACAATCTCATCAAAAAGCATAAACGCATCTTTGTCTTTGATTTTGATAGGGAACTTGAGTTGGTAAATGTAATCACTTTCGTCGCCAGGGCCTGTGCCATCTTTGTAGGGGTGGTCTGAGTGAATGGCAGGATTAGCGAATCCGTCAGGCGTTTCTATGCGATAGGCATTCCCAATAAAATCCTCAGAAGGCATATTAAAATTGTTTTCATAGGAAGCGCGCACTTGCCCGAAACCTTCTACTTTGAGGGTGTGAAATCCGTTAGCGGGGCTGATAGCTCGATTTTTCTTGGAAGAAATATCAATACTTGTAATTCTATATCTGAATGTTCCGCCTGCGGTAAGCGTGCCTGCGGGAATACGAATCAAGTTGGCAAAATTATCTCCACCCAAGTCGAGCAAAGGAATTGCAATAAGTGGGCGGTCGTTGATAGAATATTCCAAATAAGCCGTATCCACGCCCAGTTTGTCTGTAATCTTGGCAGCAATGAGCAGTGTATCTGTATTTTCCAAAATAAATCCGTCAGGAGTATGCGCTATGACAGGTGGGTCATTGTCATTGGCTATTACAAAACCAAAAGGACGCGTGTTTTTGCTGGACGGCAGTGCTATTTCTACGCCATTGACATCTCTGGCAGAAAAATAATACACTATCTCCTTGTCAGCATTGGGGGCGGGTAGCTGAAAAGTAAAGTCTTTATTATTTACCAATTTCATTTCGGTTGTTTTTTCTGTCCTAAAACGGTCTTCTGAATAAACCAATGTAACCGTATATTTTTTCAAATCAATCGTAGTATCACTATCTATATTTATCTTAAAATCAATGGGTTTCTGCACTTGGTCTGTATTTTCAATTGGCTTATGCTTTACCTGGGTCAGCACCCAGCCCATTTGAGCAAACATACTCATCACTGCGGGACCTGGGTCTTGGATATACTCCCCAAGCCCAATAAAAGGTCGCATGAGGGCATTGTCTGTCCCATTAAAAGTGGTGGGGTCTAAGTGAGAAATACTGGAGCCTACATCAAAAGTACCTGGTACATTTAGTTTTACACGCCTACGGGCATTGCGCTGGGTAACATAAGGTGCATCAAAAAACAAACCTGTTCTTGTTACAAATTCACGCGCTAATGATGGAGAAGGATTTTTGAAAACAAGGGTATCTGTTAAAAATGCGCCTGCTTCATTGGCTAAATAAGTGTCATAAATCACAGGGACTTTATCAAATCCTATTTCTCCTGTGCTGGTCGTGCCTGAGGTAGTTACGCTGGAGCTACCTGTAAATCCCAATCCATGCCCTAACTCGTGTAGCACTACGGTTACAAAATCATATTTGGTGTTTGGAGTGGCACCATCAGTCCCAAAATACCAGTCCATGTTGTTACTACTAAAATTAGCAATAATATCAAATTCATTCCCATTGACATTTCTGCCTACTATTTTTTCATACAGTGCAATCGGATACCATGCTGGGAACTTGGGCATGAGTGGGGAACGGAAATAATTGCCAGGTCGCGCACTCCCCAGCGTTCTTACGCCCAGTGGAGTCCAGTTTGCCTGAATACGAATTTTGATAGGAGAAACCAGTAATTTTTCCCAAATACTGACTGCAAACTCAAAAGCGGTGCGTGCTTCCGCAGAAATATTGCCCACATAAGTAACCTCAATATCTGTGAGAGCTTCTGTGCGTCCATTCAGCAGGCTTTCGTAATAGGTGCGAGGCGGCGGAACGTGATTAGTCCCTACCTCGCTACTTGCATAGCAAATGATAGTAGGTGCTGAGGTTTTTTCCTCAAAACCAAAGGCTTTGCTGTTGAAGGTTTTAAAGGGCTTTTTCTGCCCATAAACGCTTGAGTAGCAAGCAAATAAGGTTAAAATAAAAATGAGAGTAGTAATTTGACGCATAGAGATTGTATTTAAGATGATGATGGTGTTGCGCCCCACCCTTTTTCCCTAAAGGAGAGGGTGAGGCAATATTTATGACTTTATTTCTTTTTCTTCATATTTCGAAGGGCATTTCATCAGGATTTCGCTGGCAACAAACTCTTTGCCTTTGCATTTACCAATGATAACGACCTTTTCAGATTTTTTGAAATCTTGCATCGAAGGAGGCGGATTATAACAAACGACTCTAAAAGTTTGCTTGTTTTCATCTACTAATGTAAACGCCAGAAAGTTAGCATCTTTCAAAGGGTCATACTCCACGCCCACGATTTCGCCTTGTGCGTTTTTAGTCAGCTCGCCCACCACATGAACCTTCTCGTCTTCGCCTGTCTGCGCTAATTTCTGCGCCTCCTTGTAAGTAACGTATTGGCTGGCATCATCTGCCGAGCTAACGATAATTCCTATTGCCGAAGCAATAATTAACAAAATAAATATATGTGATTTTTTCATGGTTTAAAAATTAATTAATTTTCAAATTGCTTTTTACAAATTTCTAAAATCGTAGTCAAAACATTATAGAGTTTGTCCAATGCTACGATGTCAAATCGCTGTCTGTAAGTTGTAAAGATATTATTTTGCAACTGAGCAAATTCCCAAGTTTCTCCATTGGAAACAATCCCAAAGATGGCAAATTTGTCAGTCTGGTTTATCTTTTGTATAGTGAACATTTCTAAACTGCACTGCGCCCAACCGCTTGTGAAATCATCTTTTTTTGCCTCTACTACCGCAATATAGGGCGTTTCAAAAATAATTTTTCCTAATTCAGAACGCTTGGAAATAATATAATCAGGCATACCTGAAAGTTCGCTGTCATATTCGATAGCTTGATGACTCCAAATCGCAAAAACATCAGTATATGGTTTCCAAGCCGCTTTTAGCACTGGATAAATCAAGTTTTCGCAGATTGATGCCTCCGATACCTGATAAACTACCTCTCGAAGTGTAAAATCAATATCCTCAACTAAGTACGAAGGTGGCAGTTGATGAGTCATTAACTCAAAATCTTCTTCTTCATATTTGATGCGATATTTTTTTAATACCTCAGATAACGACTTGAATTGTGTAAAACTCATGCTTGGTCTTTGATTTGTTTTTCTAATCCAGTAATTTTTCTATCCAAAACCACCAAATAAACTATCATACCACTTAATATGGCAATAATCACAGCTACGACCACATAAATTTTGCCCTCTGCGCGGAACGCATCTGCCATCTCCACTTGTTGGTTTACATAATCTTTTTCTGTAATTGCTACTTTTTGATTACTTTGCGCTTGAACAAGAGTAAAATAGATAGAAAAGACTAAAATTAAGATATATTTTTTCATTGTGCAATTAAAATTTTGAGTTTAACGTTTGTGTTTTCCAAATAATTTTCAAAATTATGAAAACTCTCTTTAATTCTAACATCTAATCTCATGTATCAATTCATTAAAAGAGAAAATTATCAGCTTTCTTATCAAGTTTTTGGCAGTGGCACACTAAAAATGCTCGCTTTTCATGGCTACGGGCTGGATTCGAGTGCCTACCAAACCCTTGAAGCCGCTTTCCCTTTGCATACCATTTATAGTATCGACTTGTTTTTTCATGGGCAAAGCGAGTGGCGTAGCTCTCTGAATAGCTTGGATTTACCCTATTGGGAAACGATTATCAAAGACTTTCTACTTGAAAACCAGATAGATACATTTGATTTATTGGGTTTTTCTATGGGTGGAAGAATATGTTTGGTAACTACGCTGCTATTTCCCAAGAAAATTACGCATCTTTACTTGCTCGCCCCTGATGGTATCGAAATAAATGCTTGGTACAGGGTCGCCACCAAGTTTTTGCCCTTACAGCACGTTTTTAAGTATTTTACACATTCGGAAAGCACTATTTACCGCAAAATCGTTAAACGTTTAGGAAGTTACGGCTTGATACACCGAACTGTTTTGAAATTAGCAGAAACTGAGATGTCAAGCCCACAAAAACGCAAACGTGTCTATCAAACGTGGATGCTGTATCGGTTTTTGGAGGCTGACCTCCCAAGACTGGCAAAAAAAATCAATGAAAATCAGGTTCGAGTTCAGGTAGTTTTGGGCAAATACGATAGATTGATTAACACACAGACTATCAAGCCTTTGACGAGGTTTTTACCCCATGCCACCACTGAGGTATTGGACTGCGGGCATCACAAATTAGTAGCCACTTTTCAGGAAAGATTATTAAAAAATCCACCAAAGTAAATTACTCGGTGGATTTCCACAAATAAACCTAAACTTACCAAAACCAAATTTAACTCATTATTTTACAGCTACTTGACCTCTGAGTTCTCCACTCGGACTTTTATCACTATGCAGGTTTAGATACCATTTTCCTGCTAAGAAATCAGCTTCTTGGGCGGCAGTGAGCGCAGGCAACGCACCCGCAAAAGTGCCTGTATTTGAAGAGCTAAATCCTGAGAAACCTATTGCTATTCCTGCATTTTCTGTGGTGCTTGCAGGACCATGGAAGTGCATAGCTCTTAGTGTTGTGCCTTCCAATCGCCATTGGATATTGAAGGTGATAATTTTTGTGTCTTTGTCATAAGTACCTGTGAGTGAGCCGCTTCCTGTCGTAGTAACCGCAGGAACTTCGGCAGCCCCAGAGAGTGTCGCGCTAATGGTCATCATGCTACTTACTTCATCTTTTTTGCAAGCAAAAAATAAAGCAGAGAAAGCCACCAATAAGGTAAGAGAAAACAAAATTCGTGTAAGATTTTTCATAAAAAATGATGTGTTAAGTGTAAAAAATAATCATATTATTACTTTCTCCCTTTACAGCCAAACACACCAAAGGGTTGCCTGTGCAAAAAAATATTTTTTGTAGTAAAGCCCAGTACACACTCGCACCCGAAGAAATCCTAAGAATATGCTCTTCCGCCTTTTCCTTCCATAAAATTGATAAATGCCTGATTGACTACTTTGTTGCCACCTGCGGTAGGATAATCACCTGTAAAATACCAATCTCCGCTATGATTTGGGCAGGCAATATGCAGATTATCAATGGTTTGGAAAACGACCTTTACTTCTGCCTTTACGTGCTTAGGTTTAACAATTTCGGCTATTTTGTCCGAAACCTGCTCATACGTGAATGGCGCGTAAATTTCTTTGACGTGATTTTGGATTTTATGAATTTCTAAGGTGCTGGAATCCAAGCATTTATGATACACCTCTTCTAACAAGTATTGGTTTTGCGTATCTTTGAGCAATGCTAAGGCGGCGCGGAAGGCAATAAAATCGTGCATTCGCGACATATCGATTCCATAGCAATCAGGATAGCGGATTTGCGGGGCAGAGGATACTATCACGATACGTTTGGGGGCTAATTTTTCCAACATATTGATAATACTTTTTTCCAACGTAGTCCCGCGCACTATCGAGTCATCTATGACCACAATCGTATCTACGCGCTTGTTAATCACCTCGTAAGTCGTGTCGTAAATATGAGCTACCATGTAGTCGCGATGTTTATCATCAGTGATAAAAGTACGCATTTTGGCATCTTTGAGAACCAGTTTCTCCACTCTGGGTCTAAAAGTTAGCACTTTTTCTATTTCTTCGAGTTTGAGTTCACCCGAAATAATTGCCTTTTTGCGTTGTTGGATTAAAAAATGGTCAACTCCCTTGGTAAGTCCCAAAAATGCGGTTTCTGCGGTATTGGGAATGTAAGAAAAAACTGTATTTTCTAAATCGTAATCTACGGCTTGTAAGATATTGTCTGTCAGCAGCCTACCAAGCTGTTTTCTTTCTCGATAAATATCTGGGTCAGTGCCTCGCGAAAAATAAATTCGTTCAAAACTGCACGACTTCTGCGGTAGCGTTTCTGTAAATTGATATTCGTCGACCTCTCCATTGCGCTGGATAATCAAGGCGTGAGCAGGCGAAACCTCCTTAATCGTATCATATTCTACATCAAAAGCCGTTTTGATGGCAGGTTTTTCAGAGGCAACGACCACCACCTCGTCATCAGCATAATAATAGGCTGGGCGAATCCCCGCGGGGTCGCGCGCCACGAATGCTGCCCCGTAGCCTGTCAAGCCTGCCATCACATAGCCGCCATCAAAATCCTTGCACGCACGCTGTAGCACACGTTGTAAATCTATGTTATTGGAAAGCAGTTCGGTGATTTCTATGTTGGTATAGCCTTGTTCGTTATACATATCGAAAAGGCGTTGGTTTTCCATGTCCAGAAAATGTCCAATTTTCTCCAAGACTGTAACCGTATCTGCCTTTGCCTTTGGGTGTTGCCCCAAGCTGACCAGTTTATCGAACTGCTCATCTACATTGGTCATGTTAAAATTACCCGCTACGACCAAATTCCTACTGCGCCAGTTATTTTTGCGGATAAAAGGGTGGCATTGGTCTATAGAATTTCCGCCGTAAGTGCCATAGCGCAAATGCCCTAAAAACAATTCCCCCGCAAAAGGCACATTGTGGTTTAGCCAATGCCCTTTCAAATACTCTTTGGGATTGTGTTTTTGCGCTTTGGTAAATTTCTTATAAATTTTCTTGAAAATATCAGGGATAGACTGCGTTTTGACGGAACGTTCTCTAAAGATATAGGGATAGCCTGGCTTGACATTGAGAACTATGCTCGCCACGCCTGCGCCGTCCTGCCCGCGATTGTGCTGTTTTTCCATGAGTAGGTACAACTTATCCAAGGCATAAGTCGGCGTTCCGTACTTTTCTATGTAAAAAGAAAGTGGCTTTCTAAGCCTGATAAGTGCTATTCCGCACTCATGTTTGATAATATCACTCATAAAATTGGGTCGTGTGAGCAAAAAATAGACCATGCAAAGGTGCGAAAAATTCACCACTAATTACACGAATTTCCTTAGAAAAAACGGCATAGTTTTTCTTACCTTGGCAAAATCTCTGTCTTGGGCAACCAGATATTCAGTTTTTCTAATTCGCCTTGAGGCAGCATCAGTTTATCTATTTTTAAGATTTTCAGCGCAGTGAGTGATTGTAGCTGGGCGGGAATGGACTTAAAAATATTGTAAGTCAAGTTCAAATACGTCAGTTTTTTTAACTTTTCAAAAGAAAATGGAAGCACATTAAGCTGATTATTAGCTAATTCCAGTTTCTCTAATTTGCCTAACTCGCCTATGCTTTCAGGTAGTTTTCGTAGTCCACACCGCCAAAGAATTAATGCTTGCAAATTGGGGAAACTTTGACTTCTAAAATCTAAGCTATCTAACTGATTTTCACTTATATCTAAGGTTTGGAGTTGAGGTAAACCACCAAGTAGTGCAACCGTAGCAGGAAAATTTAGTGGCGGATTCCTGCTCAAATTGAGGACGCGCAAACTATCTAACGCCTTGATTTCCAGTGGCAAACTTGCTAACTGGTTCACGCCCAGAAATAATGTTCGCAGTTTTTTCAATTTTCCTATGCTCGCGGGTAGCGCGACCAATCTGTTCTGCCCCAGTGCCAATACTTCCAAATTTTGTAGTAAACCTAATTGATTGGAAATGCTATCTAATTGATTATCATAAAGATACAAGACTTCTAAACTTCGTAAACCAAAAACTTCTTTTGGCAAATCTTTTAGTTTATTGCTGGACAAATGCAATTCCTGCAAGTTTGGTAAAAGCCCTATTTCTGTGGGCAACTTCCAGTCTTTGATTTGTAAATTATTGATTTTTAATATTTTAAGATTCTTTAATTTAGAAAGCAAAGAAAAAGCTTTTGAAAAATCTAAGAAAGGATTTCCGCTTATATCTATTTCCTCAATTTGTTGTAAAAGTACAATATTCTTGTGCAAGTCTTTAAGCCCACAATTTTGCAATCTCAGGGTTTTCAAATGATTTAACTTACTCAATTTCAAGAAAATACTTTCCCAATTCGCTGCCAAGTG
Organism: Cytophagales bacterium; assembly: GCA_013298985.1. Classification (GTDB taxonomy): domain Bacteria; phylum Bacteroidota; class Bacteroidia; order Cytophagales; family Thermoflexibacteraceae; genus Thermoflexibacter. Next base: position 5,419 of record JAAFJS010000129.1, on the reverse strand, counting down.
ATGACTCAAATCTAAGGTCTGTAAGGCTTGTAAATTTACTATTTCATCGGGCAAATCTTGAAGTAGGTTAAAGGCTAAATTCAGCGTTTTGACTTGCGATAGCTTGCCAATACCTTCTACACTTTTTAGCGCGCAGCTATTTAATACCAGTATTTCCAATTCGGGAAGTTGGGCAAGCACCTCGCAGGCTTGGGGCAGGTTTAGTTGGGCATTATAGCTGAGGTTAAGTATTTCTAAATGAGCAAGTTTGGTAAATTCATAAGGCAATTCTATCATTTTGTTTCCATACAAATTTAGCACGTTCAGGTGAGGCAAAGAAACGAGCAGGGGTAAAATCTGTGGCAGAGGCAGGTAGCGATTATTGCCTAAGTTGATTTCTTGGAGATGCTGTAAATTAGCGATTTCATTGGGCAGGGCAACTAACAAATTGTTTTCTAAATCAAGGAGTTGTACGTTTTTAAACTGCCCTATTTCAGGGCGTAGCTCGCGAAGCATCTGCCCGTTCAGGCTAAATTTATATACTTTTTCAGGATTTTCTAAGGCTTCTTCGTAGGTCGTAAACTTCTTTTTTTCAAGTAGTTGCGTCTGCGAAAGCAACTGGGCTTGGGCAGTACAAGTCCATGCTAATAAAAATAGGGAAACTAAATAGTATATTTTGCTGATGATTTGCATGATAAATGTCAGTATAAAGTAAAAAATAGCTCAATTAGCTTGCTTATTTTTGGATTATCATTCAAAAGAATAACCTTTCTTTGAAAATAAAAAGATGACCATGAAAAATTTGTATGCTTATCTCCAAGCCCTAAGCCTTGATGTAGTTGCAGGTAGCCTACTCAATACGCTGCTGATTGGCAGGTACTTAGGTGTAGAAATTCCGCTTTCAGTGCTTTTTGCGCTGGCGAGCGCGACGTGGCTCACCTATACGATTGACCATCTGGCGGACGCACACAAGCTCAAAGAAAAAGCGAGCAGCTTCAGGCATTTATTCCACTTCAAAAATAAGAAAATACTCTCTATTTTAGCAATTATCCTGCTGATTTCCAATAGTATAAATTTATTTTATCTCCCTTTTATTGTTTTAAAAACGGGTATTTATCTGTGTGGGGGCGTGGGCATTTATTTTTTCTTTCTCCGATTGGCAGGCGGGCAACCCTCACTTTTCAAGGAACTGACTATCGCACTGATTTACGCGATGGGCATTTTTCTTGCGCCACTAAGCCTCAGTACAACTATTTGGCAAACAGATATTTACATTTTATTTGCTCAATATTTTTTGCTGGCTCTGATTAATTTATTGATTTTTTCTCTGTTTGATAGAGGGCTGGACGAAAAAGAACAACACGCTTCCTTGATAAGAAAATTAGGGGAAAAGCGGAGCAAAACTGTCATTAAAATATTGATTGCTTGTTTATTCATTGTTCAACTCAGTTATTTTGTTTTTGAATTTCAAACATTTGCCTTGCTCAGTTTATTTACTTTCTTAATGAATTTGACATTTGCAACGATTCTGCTTTTCCCTTCGTACTTTATGCAAGAAGAAAGATACAGAATCTTGGGAGATATGGTTTTTTTGTTTCCTGTTTTTTTACTTTTTTAGTGTATCAATTTAACATGATGAAGTGAATATTAGAACTGTGTTAGATTTTGCTAAAACGCTGTTAAGGTTTGTTAAACTTCATAAAATCAAGCAGTTTTCATGTATTTTTGTTAAAATTTTACGTATAAATATCAAAGTAACTGCTACCATATATTGATAATTTACACATTCAAATAATCTATTTAAAATTTCAACTTTCTAACTTGTGATGGACGAAACAAAAATATTATTAGTCGAAGATGACCCAAATTTGGGTCAGATTTTGAAAGAATACTTGGACATCAAAGGCTTCAAAACCAGCCTATGCAGAGATGGTAAAGCAGGTCTAAATGCTTTTAAGACTGATTTGTACCAGGTGTGTATTTTTGACGTGATGTTGCCAATTATGGACGGGTTTTCTTTGGCAGAAGAGGTACGCAAAAATGACAAGGAAGTGCCTATTATCTTCTTGACCGCCAAGGCGATGAACGAAGATAAAATTAAGGGATTGAAGATTGGCGCAGATGATTATATGACCAAGCCATTCTCAACGGAAGAATTATTGTTGAGGGTCAAAGCGATTCTTCGCCGTTCTGGTCGTGCAGAAAATAATATGCCGCCAGGGAACAAATTTAAGGTGGGACATTTCACGTTCGAATATGATACACAAGTGTTAAAAGCACCCACAGACGAGGTAAAACTTACTTCCAAAGAGTCTGAATTGCTCAAAATGCTTTGTCAAACCAAAAATCAGGTATTGGAACGTTCCAAAGCCCTCAAACAGATTTGGCATGATGATAACTACTTCAATTCCAGAAGTATGGACGTGTATATCACCAAACTTCGCAAATACTTAAAGTCAGACGAACGCTTGCAAATTCTCAATATTCATGGGACGGGTTTCAAATTGATTGAGGTATTGGATTAGAAAAAATATTTTTAAACACTAAAAAGGCGAGATTTATCTTGCCTTTTTTTATTTTTCTTTCGCAATCGTATCATTTTTGTATGTATCTTGCAAGCTAAGTTTGAGCTTTTACTAACAACGCAATTCGAAACGTAACAATTCATTTTTCTATTATTCATTACAAAAATCTATGTGTGGAATAGTTGCCTACTTGGGTGAGCAGGAAGCTCTCCCTATCGTTTTAAAGGGCTTAAAACGATTAGAATACAGAGGATATGACAGTGCAGGAGTGGCACTCATCAAAGATAATAACTTACTGGTTTACAAGAAGAAAGGCAAGGTTACTGAGCTGGAAGGCTACCTCACCGACAAGATTACCACTGGCTCAATCGGCATGGGGCATACGCGATGGGCTACGCATGGTGAACCTAATGACATCAACGCACACCCTCATTATTCTTCTGACGGAAGGCTCGCGCTGATTCACAACGGAATTATAGAAAACTATGCTTCCATCAAGCAAGAACTCCTGCGAAAAGGACATCTATTTGAGGGTCAGACAGATTCGGAAGTTTTTATTCATTTCATAGAGCAAATCCAAAAGGAAAATCAATGCTCTCTTTTCGAGGCAGTGCGCGTTGCGCTGAACGAAGTCGTGGGTGCGTACGCCATTGTGGTTATGTGCGCGGACGACCCTAACCAACTGTTGGCGGCAAGAAAAAGTAGCCCGTTGGTGATTGGCATTGGCAAGGACAGGAAGGAGTTTTGGCTTGCTTCTGACGCTACGCCGATTATTGAATACACTAATGAGGTCGTCTATCTGGAAGACCAACAAATTGCGGTGATGCAAAAAGGCAATTTGGAAATCAAAGACATTGGGAATGTGGTGAATACACCTTATGTGCAGTATTTAGACCTCACCCTCGATGCTATCGAAAAAGGTGGTTTTGATTCTTTTATGCTCAAAGAAATTTTTGAACAGCCTGAATCGGTGCTAAACTGCCTGCGTGGTCGCCTGATAGCTGACCAAAATCACTTACAACTTGGTGGGATTAGCCAATATGCTGATAAGTTATTGAACGCCAAGCGCATTATCATTTTGGGCTGTGGTACTTCATGGCACGCGGGCTTGGTAGCAGAGTATATTTTTGAGGAACTGGCGCGCATACCCGTAGAGGTGGAGTACGCTTCTGAGTTTAGATATAGGAATCCTGTGATTTATGCTGATGATGCCGTAATTGCGATTTCTCAGTCAGGGGAAACGGCAGATACGCTGGCGGCGATTGGGTTGGCAAAAAGCAAAGGCGCGACCATTTTTGGGGTTTGTAATGTAGTGGGTTCGTCCATCTCGCGCGCGACGCACGAAGGCGCATACACGCACGCAGGTCCCGAAATTGGCGTGGCAAGCACGAAGGCTTTTACTGCCCAAGTTACCGTTTTGTTGATGATGGCGCTGATGATTGCCAAGAAACGCGGAACGGTTTCTGATTCGCAGTTTTCAGAACTGCTTTACGAACTGGAAAGCGTCCCTGAAAAAATAGCTAAAACACTGAAAACCAATGCACTCGTAGAAGATATTGCTAAAATATACAAAAATGCCAGCAATATGATTTATGCAGGGCGAGGTTTTAACTTTCCTGTGGCTCTGGAAGGCGCGCTAAAACTCAAAGAAATTTCATACATACACGCAGAGGGCTATCCTGCGGCTGAGATGAAACATGGTCCTATTGCCCTGATTGACGAGGAAATGCCTGTCGTTTTTATTGCAATCAAAGACAGTTCGTATGAGAAAATAGTATCTAATATGCAAGAAATCAAGGCGCGGCGCGGCAGGGTGATTGCGATTGTGAATGAGGGAGATACGTTTATTGCTACGATTGCAGACCACGTTATCGAGATTCCAAGCACGTATGAAATCCTTACGCCTTTGCTTACAGTGATTCCTTTACAACTTTTGGCGTATCATATAGCCGTCATGCGCGGGTGTAATGTCGACCAGCCCAGAAATTTGGCAAAATCCGTAACGGTGGAGTAGTGTAGGTAAAATTGGCAGTGCTTTCAAATGTATGATACTTAAAACTTCACCTCCCCCTACCCCCTCCAAAGGGGGAAACAGCATTTTATCTTCCTTTGGAGGCGCAGTGCAATGGGGATAGGGGGAGTTACAATTAGAATCATTAACGTAAAACCTCTCTAAGTTTAACTCATAAAAAAACCTGTTAGCCAAGATGCTAACAGGTTTTTTTTATTACCTCACCCCCTTCCTGCTGAGAGGGTGAAGAGAAGGCTTACTGAAATACTGTTACTTAATCACCAATTTTCTTACATAATTTTCTTTTGGTGTGGCGATAGTAAGTGTGTAGAAACCTTTGGCAAAATCGGCAGGAAGCTGAATGATACCGCCTTCAAACCTGAATCGCTGGTAATACACTTGCTTTCCAATCGCGTCTGTCATCTTGATTTCTACTTCGCTACCTCTTTCAGTAGGTAAGATGACATTGAAAGCTATGCCCTCGCTACTTGGGTTCGGGAATACTTTGAGTTCGCCTACCTCACCATCAAAGTTTATGGCTACTATTTTGGTATAGGTTTCCTTGCCGTCCAAATCCACCTGCAACAAGCGGTAATAGTTGATACCTGTACTTGGCTTGACATCATTGAATACGTATTTGGTATTGGCAAGGGTCGTACCTTTGGCTGTTACCCTACCCAGTGCTACAAAGTTAGTATTGTCTGTACTGCGCTGAACTATAAAGTGGCTACTATTGCGTTCGGAAACAGTTTCCCACTTTACATCTACGGTTTGATTGTTTTTGAAAGCATCAAAACTCAAGAACTCCACGGGTAATATCACATTCTCACTAATTGGAGCAATCTTACTAAATGAAGTAAAGCCGTTGCGTGTACTTGGGTCGACATAGCAGCTATTGTCATAG
>JAAFJS010000013.1 GCA_013298985.1 Cytophagales bacterium | reverse complement strand
AAATGTTTCTATATCTATCCCAATAAGTCGGGTAGATTTTTGAGGGCTTTGCTTCAAAATTTTATACTTATCCATTTGTCTATCAAGTTTTTGACAAAAATAATATATTTCTGCAAGTTATCTAATACTATGTCCTTAATATTGACTACTTGCCCATTTTGACATTCTTTGACAACTTGTGCATACTTTAATGCTGGGTCGGGTACTTGTTTGGGTAGAGGTTTTCTCCCTCTCCCTTTGTAAGGCATTTCCTCCAAAGTGCCATATACTTGGATTAAAACTTCTTCGTAAAACCAACCATCGCTTTCAAAAAAAGGTGCTTTACCATTGCTATTATCTTTTATTTGCTGAACGAAAATTTGTGCGTCGAAATCTATTTTCATGATGCAAAGTTACGCATCATAAATTATAAACCCAATGCCTGTTTGTGAGTATTAATAAAAAAAAGAAAAACAACTACAATACGTTGATTTGCAGTTGTTTCTTATCTGGCAATGAGCAATTTAATCGTTAAAATGCTAATATGTGTTTGGATTGGATTCTAACCTTCCCTTTTCTTAACAACCTAAATAAGTAATTGCCAGACACTTACGCTACATTGCGTAATGGGGCAGTAACCATAGTAACCTGCTTAGTTACCTCTGGCTTCGCGTTACTACCCTCATACTTTCCCAGTTTACCCTTAATATCTTCCAAATTAGAAAGTACCAAACGCTGGAAAAAATCAATCGTAGAATTAGATTTTTCAAGCATAGTTTTTAATTCCTCAATCCGTTTATCTTTTTCATCAATAATGGTTTGATAAAAAGAAATATCTGATTGTACTTGTGGTTTTTCCTCCTGATAATAGTCAAATATTCTTGAATCAAAATTTGGAATTTTGTTAGACAAAAAATTGACTACTTTATCAAGTGTATCAGGCTTTATTCTATCCTGCCCAAAAAAATTATAGACAGATTGTTTGGAAATACCTACATTCTTGACAATTTCACTAACACTAATATCATACTTTTCTAAAGTATCTCTTAGTATAACGCCTTGATTTACTTTCATATACATAAAGATTAAAAATTAGTCCAAAAAAAGTCTAAAAATATTTGGCTTTTAGTTTTATATTACTTTACTTTGCAATAAATATTACAAATAAGTTTATCACAAATATAATACTAATTACACAATTATTCAAAAAAACTATGACATTTAGTAAAGAAAATATTTGGGCGGTTATTTCGGAAGATTTAATGCTCAGTAACGAAAAAAAGACAGAAAGGCTTGTAGCAACCTGCAATCCTTCTTTTAAGAAAGAATTTTCGGAGGTCATTGAGGACATGATTAATGTACTTGGATTTAGCAAAAATCTCGTAAACGAATCAAATTTGGTATATGTGGCGGTCAAAACAGCTATCAAAGAGTACAAAGAAAATCCTGACTTTCAGTCCAAATTTCACTCTCAGGTTACTGAACTTGTTGCCTAAAAAAAGTAACCTGCTGAGTAACCTGCGTACCCATTATTGGCGCATTGTTCACTGGATAGAGCGTACCTACGATGATATATATTTTCACTGGTACATCTCCCGCGAGCAGAGGCGCAATCCCAAGTAACCTTATAAATACCACATTTCACTAAACCGTATTTTATTTTATGGAAAACACCCTATCCGAGCGAGAAAAAGAAATACGATTTGAGGTACTCAAAGAAGTAGCCACGATGAAAGGACACGCCGTAAAAGTAAAAGCTCTATTAGGCGTGATAAACCACTATGTTGATAATATTAATGAGATTGACAAACTTTTAGACAGCATGATTTATATGTATGGAAAACAATAACACACTATCAGAGCGAGAAAAAGACTTGGTGCTTGAACTTGCCAAAACAGGCATTGAGGTACGCACAGGGATTCATAAGTTGAGGCTACTATTTTTGAAAATCGCAGACGCAGAACGAAATACCTCTTATTACTCAGCAAGCCAAGACATCCACAGCAAATGCGATAACATAGACTTTCTGGTGAGAGTAATCTGTGAAAGGTATGACAAGGAATTAAAATAAGAAAAGAGAGTTGTTATCAGCAACTCTCTCTAAAATCGTGTTTTCAACAATCAATTTTCTCAAACAATGGGAACAAAGTTAAAAAAAAACAGAGAAAAAAAGAAGGTTTTGCTTTTTTTCTTTTTAGCGATAGTATTTATCGCAGGTTGTAGCCCCTCCTATAGGTACGCTACCCGCCGCCCTACCAAGTCAGAACTCAAAGCAATTCAGGAGAGCAGGGATTGGGAAAGGGGTAAGCAACAATGATTAATCTCAAAAAGATTACCCACAATGCCACCTCTATCCTACTTCGTGAAGTTTCTGAGAGTGAGCAGGTTAGCGAGGCATCAGAGATGTTTGCCAGCAAAAGTTTTCGTGAAAGGTACGCAGGGAGTAAATCCTTTGCGGTCGTGGTAGGATACATCGCACAGGGGGTAAGTGGAGTATTGGCAAGTAGCTTTTTTTACTTCCGAGTCGCCCTACCTGCCCTACCCTTTGGCATCGTCTATTTGGATATGGTCTTAGCTACCCTACTGACATTGATAGCATTGGTTATCCTGGAGTGGCTCAAGCGAACCATATTAGTTGCCCTCTCCACCTCTTATTACAAGAGCAAGGCAGGGACAGAAAAGATGAAAACCTTTTTGATACCAGTGGCTTGCCTACTCACTGTTATCAGTATTTACACCAGTTTTGAAGGCGCAAAAGTATATGTCAGCAAAAAAGATGCAAGTAGTATGATACAAACCAAGTACGACAGCCTATTGCAGGCAGTCAGCCAAGAAGAAAGTCAGTTCAAAAACTCCATCTCGTGGAAAGGCAAAATTGATACCTACAATAAGGCAAATGCCAAAATCTTAACAGGGTTTCAAGACAAAAAAACCATGCTCGAGCAAGAAAAAAGCAAGGAAATAGGACATCACCAGTCCGACATCGGGGACAAAGGATATTCGGTGGCTATCTTTTCCCTCCTCATGGAGATAGTAGGCATTGCGTGTATGTGTTTTGTGGTCTATTGCAACTACTACATCTACATAGAATCCAAGATAGCTACCAAACAAGAGGTAGAAGAACCACAACCCAAGCTACGCACCCTCTACCCAAACCGCAATGATACCAGTAACCATGGAAACAATCCTATCAATAAAGTCGGTTTTACATTGGGTATCAATACAGCGAAAATCGTCGACGATAATCGTGTAAGCGAAGGCAATCGTATTTGTAAGCATTGTAATCAATCTTATATATACAAACATCATAAGCAAGTCTATTGCACCAATGAATGCAGAAATGAGGCATGGGAACAAAGAACAGGTAAAAAACTAAACTTTAAGAAAGGGGAGAAGCAAATATGAGTAATCTGACCGTCATACAACCCAAAGAAAGTGCTGTGGCAGTAAATCAGTTAGCACTTTTTATCGACAGCGCGCAGGTGGATCGCGCAAAAGAAACCAGCAAGGACTTGTTAGCAGAAATTGCCGATGCAGTAAAGCGAATAAAGCAGGTAGTAAAAAAACACCCTGATTTGCGCATAAGCAAGGATTTTGAACGAATACCCTTAGCTACCTTCAAATTTATCTGTAACCAGTACAAACTTGAATCTGAATACTGTTATGATTGTTTTCGTGCTTATATTTTTATTGATGAGCAGTCAGAGTATAGGTTTAGAAAGAAGGTAAAAATTGAAAGCGAGCCTACCAAGTTAGAATTACGGGAAATAGAGACCGTAAAGGAAGGGGGGAAGCAAATATGAGTTTAATCAAAGAATTACAGTTATCACAAAGCAGGAAACGAGAAGAACAAAGGCTTTTAGGTGAGGTTATTGACAAAATAGAATCCATGTTAGGAACGCATTGTATCAACTTTAATTCAAGTCAAGAGATGCTACAAAGTATTTTATCAAGTCTTTTTGAAAAAGTAGCTGAAAACGAGAAAATGCTTAGTGAAATAGAGTGGGGGTTAGCAAATACTCCAATTTCGTTCTTGCCAAAGCCAGAGAGCCAAAACACAGACAGTGTTAATATGTACGCATTGAAAGTGAGAGGACAGAAATAGCCTTGTTTGAAATTGAAACCATAAACCAAGAATCAAGATGACCAACTGGGAAATCACCGAAAAGGTAATGGCGTATTTGAAAGAAAATCATAGACTGTTTAACTGCCAAAATTTGTGCATACAAGCAGGTGTTAGCCCTTCTTTGCTATCAAAAATGCTCAAAGGAGAACGGCACATGAGTTGGAAAACCGTAAAGAAATTTGCAGAAGTTTTCCGAAGAATGAAAATAGACGTGTTGTCCTGAAAATGGTGTTTGTCAATCGCTATGTACTAACTCGGTCAGGGACTTTAAGTCAAAAGCTATTGACAAAAGGCGAGCAAAGTACAGAGCTTTTGACAAAAAAAATAATTTAAAATCAAAAACAAAAAATAGAGTCGACATGAAAAAATACGTCAAAGAATTTCCCTTGCGTTTAGAGGAAGCCGACGCATCAGAACTGGACAAAATCATGGGGCAGATAGACAGTAATCAATCGGACGCGGTACGGTACATCATACAGCAGTTTCGCAGTCAGGAAAGGCAATTAGGAAGCTACAAATTAGAATTGGCAAAAACGCAAAAGGAGTTAGAAGCTATCAAAAGCAACCTAAAAGCACATTTTCAGACGACAGAAAATCTAAAAATGCTCACTACCTTTTGAGAATTGGTATCAAAAAAAGGTTCGGGGAAAACCGGTTTAACTTAATTTAGTATCAAAACAAAAAAACTCCTTATCACAAGTAAGGAGTTTTTAAAACCATCATAAAAAAATGCAAGATTTGGCATATATCACAGAAGCAGAACACGAAGTAGTCGCAGAAAGTTCTAAAAGTACCTATCCAGATACTTTTAGATACACGATTTCAGCTGAGCAGGCAATCGCAGACTTTGAAAGCAGGGTAGGTGAGTGGCACGAGTTACCCGCCCATACAGAGGCACAAATTACTTTACTTTTTTCTTCACCACTTGAAACCCCACAAGTTGCATGGTAGCATTTGAGATAGATTGGCGCGAGCAGGGCAAGCATTTTGGCAGTCCTGATACCTTACTTGATAATATACGCAATAACCGTGAAAACGCTGCCTTAGTGTTAGAGAAACACAAAGGTTTAGTGTCTTCAAACAATCGTCATGCGTATAAAATCGCTAATAAATTCAAACAGCAAATCCAATTATCTAATCAGATAGCAGACTATTTGAAAATCAATGACTTAGATATTACCCATTACAAAAAGTACAAAGAAGTAGAAAAAGCGTGCATAGACTTTGAAACTGGTGAGATTCTAAATGAGCGATTCCTTGATAATAAGCTACTTATAAAATATTATTTTGAATTGAGGAAAAGGGGTGTTTTCCTCAAACACTTCAAAAAGACAGGAAAAACCCAAATTAGGAACGCTATTTACAGCAGGCACAAACTGTGCGCCGTAGCTAATTACCTCAAATACAAGCGATTAGTAAAGATTTGGAAAAGCTATTTACAAACTAATTTTGAAAAGTTAAAAGGCGATTATATTCCCTTACACATTGTTTTGACAGTGCCACATAAGGAGGGCATTTGGAATGGTAAGACCTTCTATGCCAATGATTTAATAGAAAAGTTCAAGTACCTACGCACCAAAACCAAGTGTAAAAAATACCTCTCAGGCGGTGAGTATAATTGCGAAAACAAGCAATCACCCAACGGCAATGGTATTCACTCACACTTGCATATTTTGTGCTTTATGCCCAAAGAATACAGCATCAATGAGGCACGTGAGGCAATCGTAAATGAGTGGCAAAGGCTTACAGGCGGTTTCATTATCCATTGTGAATCACTCTATTACAAAGAAAAAGTGATGCACCAGTACGCAGAAAACTTACAAGAAGTGCAACAAAGTAGCCGCTATCAGAAAGTATATATTACTGAACATTCTTCTCTCCAAGATTGGGAAAAAGGAATGTTAGAAACCCTCAAATACCACTTCAAAAGTGATGATTATACGCAAAAAGAGCAAATAGGAGAGCAATATAAGACCAAGACAGTGGGTAAAATACCACAATACGACCTTGATTTGATAAAGACCATATTAGCCAATACACAAAACTTAAATTTATATGGTCGTTTTGGGTTTTGCTACAATGATAAGTCCTTGAATCTCAATCACCAAAAAGACAATGCCCCACAGCCCAGCGAGGCAGAAGGGACAGAAGAAACCGAAATTCCACAGCCTCAAGGTGAGGAAGTGAGCATGGGCAAAATAGAAAATACAGAGGCATACAGCATTAGCCCTGAAACCTTTGAAAAAGTAGAGGATACAGACTACACTTTACTTTATTGCACGCGCCCAGAAACCTTATACTACCACTCAAAAACTAAAAAAGACTTGGCATTTGCCCCCAAAATGTTAAAAGACCTCAAAAGAGAAAAGTACCTCTATGAAATTAATAGCATCTTATCCGTACCTCAGCAAATGAAGTTAGTGAGCGCGGGCAATTTTTTTGAATTATTTACCCTTGATTCCTTTCAAAAATACCAAAAAGAAGAAAAATTATGTACTACGACAAAATAACCATTCACAAGGTGTGTCAAATCTCCATTGTAGATTATTTGGCAAGTGTGGGCATCATGCCAGTCAAGACTGTAGGCAGTCAGTTATTGTATCGCATCAGAGAGGAGAACACACCCAGTTGTTATGTTCACCCTGAAAAAAACGTGTTCAATGACTTTGGAAGTGATAGAGGTAGCATCATTCGTTTGGTGCAAAATCTCTACCAGTGCGATTTTGGTAGAGCAATGGAAATATTGTTACATTTCCACCATCATTTAGGTCTTTCAACGGAAGAAAGGGAAGATATAGCTCAAATAGAAATGCCTTGTGGTTATGTAAATAAAAAACGTATTATTATAAACAAGGTCAAGGCATTGGAAAACAAAGCATTGATACAGTACCTTGAGTCGCGTAAAATAAACTTGGAACTTGCTAAAATCTACTTACAAGAGGCATACTACACCATACAATTTAATGACAAACAATATTTTGCTTTAGCATTTAAAAATGATTTAGGCGGGTACGAGTTGCGAAACAAGTATTTCAAGGGGTGTAATATTAAGGGAGTTACTTTTATTAGTAATATTTCAAAGGAGGATATGCGGGCTTTTATAGTCATTTTTGAAGGATTTATGGATTTTTTAAGTTTTCTGACGGTTAAAAGAAATGTAACTCCTTTATTTGACTTTTTGATATTAAATGGTGTGTGCAACAAAGAGGCTTCATTAGATATTGTAAGCAAATACTCATGTATTGGATTATGTATAGACAATGATGAAGCAGGTAACGATACTGCTGATTTTTATAAAAAAATCTATCCTCAAGCAAAATTTTATGATTTTTTCAAATCCATGTATCCACGCCACAAAGACTTAAACGAGTATTTGATTGATACCAAATGAAGCTCATATTATAATCCGCAGCAGGGCTTTTTGATACCAAAAAAGGAAAGTATGGGCGTGATGAGGAACGGAACGGAGGCGCAAAGAGAGAGCAGTAGGTCGCTACGGCGCACCGTTCAATTCATGTTTTAACTTTCCTTTTGTCCTACAAAATGACGGTGGATTCTCACCAAGTCCACCGCATAAATGATTCTCCTTTTCTCCAAACAAAAACCCGCTTTCCTTAATTCCTTTCTAAGTGTGGGCATACTCACGCCTAAAATGATGGCTATTTGCGACTTTCCTAAACTATTGGCAGTCAGCAACACATTTATATCCATAGAAAAAATAATTTTTATCAAAATTACCAAAATTAGCTGAAAATAACGGAAAATAACGGCAATTATCTGAAACTAACGGAAAATAACGGAAAAGCAGTTTTTCCGCTTCCATTATGTTCGCCTCATGGAATGGATAATCGGCATATTGGCTTTTCTGTTATTGCGTCAAGGCAGTAGCGTATCTCGTTTAGATTACGCCCTGACCGCTTTACGAGTGCATCGCATCAATTTGCAAGGCATGGAATTAGTCGCGGTAATTCGCATTGCTAATCCCTCCTCAGTTGCCCAAAGCGTAGATAAAATATTGCTCAACCTCTACATGAAAGGAAGCCTGATAGGTACAATTCAGCGCAACGAATCCTTTAACCTTGCGCCAGTAGATGTTACGATTATAGAAATCCCTATCAACATTGGATTGGGTGCATTGGCACGTGTATTAGGTAGTAATCTCATGAGCATCATCAGGCGAGGCATCAAAGAAACGGTGAACGCCCTGAGAAGTCAAGTGGTAGAGGTCAAAGGCGGCTTGGTTTCAAGAGGCGCAAATTTTCCTATTAATGTAGCAGTTCAACTCTCTGAGTACATTCCACAGCAACGCAATGCAAGGATTGGCGAGGTGAATTTCAACCAAATTGTTGCTGTATTACCCAAACCCAAAGGCATTGCAGAAACTATCCACCATGACGGAGATACTGCTGACATCATGGTAGAGATTGCCAATACCTTTAAGTTGTCTTGGCATCAAACACAAGCAGTGGCAGGGCAATTCAGAGGGCAAAACAGGACTGAAACGTGTAAAAACATTTACGATTTTCTTCGTAAAAACATACGCTATCAGTTGGACCCAATAGGCGTACAGTTCTCCAAAACTCCTGACCGAGTGATTTACGATGGATTTTCAGACTGCAAAGGGTATTCAATCCTTACTGCCAGTATTTTGAGAAATTCAGGGATTCCCTTTGCCTTTCGTTTTGTTTCCTTCAAAGCCAATCAAACCCCTACACACGTGTACGTAGTTGCTAAAAATGAGCAAGGTAGGGAAATTTTAATAGATGCGTGTTTGCCTTTCTTTAACAGTGAAAAGCCACACACGTACAAAGTAGATGTTGTACCCAATTAAGTATCATGTATGAGCAAAATAGTTAGGTTATCAGGTACAGATGATGTCATTGCAGAATTAGAAGACATCGGCGCAGTTGGAGCGGGTAGGCGCATTGCGCGCAGGCAAGGTAGGCGTGCAGAGCGGAGGTCAAACCGTACCAATGCGAAAGCTACCAGACGTGCAGATAAGCGCAGGACAAGTTTTTCGCAAAAAATGGAACGAAGAACGGCACGCGCTACCTTGCGAAATGATGTCAGAAATGCCACTGCCGAAAGAAAGGAGGTTACGCGTCAGAACAATGATGTGAGGCGTAGTAATCGCAACATCAGACGACAAGAAACTATACGCACGTTAGGCGGTCAGGTGAGAAACTCCTTGGCGACAATGAGGCAGCAACCTTTGCAACAAGAACCTTTCATGGAGGACCCACTACAGGAGGGTTATGATATGTTTGAACCACAAGCACCGCTTGTGATGCAAACACAACCATTTAATCAAGCTCCTATTGTAGTGCAGGTAGAAACCAATACAGTACCTGTAGAGGAGGAAATGCCTGTAGATGATGGTTGGTCTGACGAGGCTTGGCAACAAGAGAGCATGGAAAGTACGGTAGAAGGCATTTGGGGTGATTTATATGGGATTGGTAGAGCAAGAAGTCGTCCTACTACCCAAAGACAGACACCCCAAAGGCAGTTAAATCGTCCTACGACCATGCCACGACAGCAACCTTTGCCACAAAGACCAGTGGCAAATCAAAATCAGATGCGTACGCGTGTTCCACAGCGTTTGGCACAAATGAGGCAACAACGCACTACCAATCCTCCACCTGCTTCAGGCGGCGGGTTACAGTTGAATGGAACGACCATGGCAATCGGGGGGGTGATTTTATTGATTATTCTGACTTCCAAAAAAGGCAAGTAGCATGAGCAAAAGAAGACAGCGCAGACAGGAAAGGAGGGTAGCACGTGCCAGTAAAAGGTCAGCACGCCGCACCCAAAACAGCACTCCATCAGTGCCAGTTACTCCTATGTCTAATGCGATGGAAAGATATGTTCAGCTACGTCAGCAGATGCAACAAGGAAGCAAGCAAACGCCTGTAACAGTGGTGAATAACCCTCCACCAGTACAAAATGCACCTGCCACTACTGTACCATTACAAGAGGTAATTGCACCAGTACAAACGCCTCCACCAGTAGAGGAAAGCGGTGGAGAATATGAAGACGAGATAGGCTTTTTGTATGTGATTTAGTTTTTTTCTTTTAGCGATAGATTTAACTAAGTTTCTCATTTTTAACTATTTATCAATTTATGAGGATTAATTTAAAACAAATAGCTACCAAAGTAGCTATGCAAGCGGTCGGAGGCTTTGGGGCGGTGCAAATAGCGAAGTTTATCCCTGCCACTTTGGGAGGTGAGCGAGCTAATCCATTCATCAAGGCAGGGGTAGTTTGTATTTTAGGCGGTTTTCTTGCCTCCAAAAAAGGAGTAATGTCCGAAATAGGGCAGGGCATGATGACTATAGGTGGCTTAATGATAGGTCAGGCAGTAGCCCCTAATTCATTCCCTCGCATTGCGGGTGTGGGTGAAGTAGGAATCGCTGAAGATGATGCTTATGTTCAAGGATACTTGGACGGCGCAGATGATGAGGCGATTGCCTCCTCTGAAGATGAGGCAGAACTTATCGGACAGGTAGGTGATGCAGAGGACTTTGTAGCAGGTGATGAGCCTGAAAATGAGGTAGGGTGCGTAGATAATTTTACAGTATAACATTATCGCGGTTTCCATGTTTTAAGTCTTATTTTTTTTCACACTATTTTCTAAATTTATTTTATGTCAGCAAGAAGTATGAAAACCCAAAGGGATAGGGCGTTGCTTAACCTGCTTAGGCAACAATTTCCCAACCAAAATCCAACCAAGTCATTTTTGAAACAAGAGGTGGTTTTACGAAATCAGCAAAACACTTACACCGTTGATTTCAACGATGACAACACGCAGAAGCTGACTGAGCGCAGGCTCAATCGTCAAGACTTTTTCTGTGCAAGCGAATTTGGTATTTTTTTGCTTCGTGAGCCAGCCAATCAATTAGGAACCGGTGTTTTACAGACCTTTCCAAACTTGACTAACTTCCCTGCCGTCGCGGGCTTTACACCTGCTCACTTAGAGTTGATTTATAACGCCATTATGCGCGTTCAAATTCAAAACAATGTGGTGTATAGTGCCTTAGATACGTTGAGGTTTAGACAAGTGCCACAAACTTTTCAATCAGCGGTCAATTCAAACTCACAATTTGAGTATGAGTACCCATTTATGGAGTTAGAACCTATGTTGCGTTTGTCGGGTGCAAGAAAAAACACTTTTACACTGGAAATCCCATTAATAACAGGTGTTCAAATTGAATCAGTTACGGCGGGTACGGACAATAAGTTGGTATTCTACGCGGGCGGCTATCTCATTGAGGGCGGCGCGACAGAAGAATCAAACCGCGAGAAAGCAATGGTACGCAGAAGAAATACGCCTGCGTTACAGCAAACAAATCCTTCTTAAAGGAATTTTTCCGATAGTGTAATAAAATAAGGATTTTTAAACTGTAATTCTTATGAATGAAATCACAATGGGCAACACGAAGCAGGAAATACATAATGCTTATGTTGCTTTGGTATCAGACCTCGCTGAGGTAAAGGCACAGCAAGACAGCTTACAAGACCAAATAGATGCTTTGGAGTTGCAAAATAATAATTTAGAGGCTCATTTAGCAGATGTAAAATTACCTGATACTGCCCAGAGTGTGGTACAGGCAATTTTAGCACTTCCTGCCTCAGAAGCCTTTGCCTTATTTATCGCGCATTACTCCAATGTTTCGCTTTTTAACCGTTTAAACGCAGGGATTTGATATGCTGAAAAAAACACCAAAATCGGCACTGATTACCATTCCTTTGCGAACTGGTACAGCACGTTATACTTTTGGACAACAAGCGATTTTGCAGGGCAAAAAACTATTGCACCTCTTGTTACCTATGGGCATGACGCACTCACCCACTGGCTTGGTGATTCATCAGCCTGCTTCAATTTATGTTACATTAACAGGTGATGATAACGCTATTATCTACGAAACACTACCATCATCTATTTTGTATGAGGGCGTAGTAGCAGGCGGCGTGAGGGCTGAAAGTATGCTCACTTTGCAAGGTAAGAAAATTGCATGGGATAAGTCTTTTTTAGAATTTGTTGCAACCGTAGCAAATGCAATCCCTGCCAGTAGTGCGATTTGTTTTTTGGCAATATACGAAGACTAACCCCCTGACAACATGACGATTGAGAACGTTGAGAATTGGCTCAAACAAAACAACCTTCCTTACTGGCGTGTATGCTATTTTGGAGGTAGAGAAGTTGCCTTCAAAAGTCAGGAAATAGACGTAGATGACCTCACTGGCAAGTCAAGTACGAGCGCGCTCAATGTGGATGATTCCATCACACACTTTAGGGGACTGATGCAAATGTATCCAGCAGGCAGGTACATGATTTACGGCAGAAAAACCGTCAATGGCAGAAACTCTGAGCAGTCGCTTCCCTTCAACAAGTTGGAGGCAAATGGCACGCAAGCGGTTACTACCTCTATGGCAGGGATTGGCAGTATTGGCAATATCTATGAGAGCAATTTTAATACAATTTTGGGATTGCATACACAAATGGCAGATTTGAGGGCAAAGCAAATTGAAACGGAGAGCAATTACAAATTGGAGTTATTCAAGTTACAACAAAAGCGAGAACCCAATAATCAGTTTGATAAAATCATAGACTTTGTAGGCGGAATTATGCAACAAAACTTGGCAGGAAATGCCCCCAAACCCACTGAGATAGGCAATGCGAATAGTAGTGGCAATACGCCTAATGTAGAGGAAAAACGTTTGGAAAAGGCACTTACGGACATTCAAAAAGCGTCAGGAGAGGATTTCGTCAAAGGCATGGAAGGGCTGGCAAAATTTGCAAAAAACAATCCAGAGAATTTCAAATTAATCATGCAACAATTTTTATAATAATTTGTATGGCAACAAAGAAAAAAACGACTGGAAGCAGGGCAAAGAAAAAAACCACTTCCAAGGCAAAAAAAGCCACGAAAAAACGTGCGCGTGTCAGTGGAGCTAATCACCTGAAGGATTTTAACAACAAGGTGAACAATCACCCCATGGTGAAGCGCGCCAAGAAACTATTGGACGATTGCGAAAAACAGGTCGTTGTAAAAAGGAAAGACCTCAGCGAAGCCGTCAAGAAGCGCGACAAAGCAAAAAAAGCAAACGGAGAGGTTCGCAAGGCAATCACCAAGGCGTATTCCAAAAAAGCCACGCCCAAAGCAGTGAGTGGCACTAAAAAGCACACCAGAAAAAGTGTAGGTGGAACTTCTAATAGACGTTCTTTGAATAGGTAATCATTTTTCAATCTCTTTTCTTTTAGCGATAATATGCCTATTTTAGCCAATTTACGTACAAAAACACTCTATGCCACTGCTGAAGTGGTCAATGTGTATCGCACCCCGCGCCCTGTCATAGAAGGCAATCTTCTCAGGACAGTGCGTAGGGGTAGCATCGTAGGTATTGCCACTGGGACAGTATCTAATCCTATACGCGTCAATGGCAAAAATGAGGTTTATGTCAAGTTGAGCAAAGGAGGCTGGGTGAGAAATAGTGTGATAACGACTTCCAAACCTTCCTCCACTACCAATAGTACAGCAAGCACACCCGATGTAGAAAAACTGCTCAACCAGATTGCCAATAGGGACAATGATACCTACTATCAGTTGCTTTCTGTGGCAGAAAGTTTGGATAGAGTAGCTAAAAGGGGGGTGAATGTGCAACCCATGCAAGCACAATTAGCACAGATTTCCAATTCTTTCAATCAGCGACAAAACTTTTTGCAGAACCTGCGAGGAGTGAGCTACGTAGCGCATCAGGTGCGCGAGGGCTGGAAACTGATTGCCAATAAGTTTGCAGGGCTTTTTCGCATTTCTGCCCCATTCATTATCCTTGCACCTGCTGTCAAATGGGCATTGGTAGGGCTTGCTTCAGGAGTGATAGCTACCCTTTTAGCACGTTTGATTTCTATGAATCGCCAGTCTGAAATTGACTTCAAAAATGCAGAGAGCTTGCGAAAAATGGCTTCTGAAAACCCTGAAATCAAACGAGAGATTGAAACCTTGGTGGCAAACAATCAATCAGGCATGGATTTGGGCAAAGTAAGTAGTAATATCGTCATAGGCATTGGCTTACTCATTGCTTTTCAAGCATTTAAAACCTTCAAAAAATGACGCGTAGAGAGTTAAATATTTTATCTTATCTCCAAAAATACCATACTCACGCAGTAGCGGCAGAAAAACAATCGGGTGTACCTGCTTTGGTTGCATTGGCTCAATCCGCTTTAGAAAGTGGATTCGGTACTGCCAAGCCTCAAAACATGATGTTTGGTATCAAAGCAACCAAATCATGGAAAGGAAGCAAGCAATACTTATCTACTTGGGAATGTTGTAAGTTGTCTGCCAACAATAGCATGGGTGATACTTGGAAGATACTCAAAACGGTAGCTCCTCATCAGCAAGGCAATCCTTGTGGAAAGTGTACTGCCTTTCGTGTGATGGACTGGTTTCGTGCTTATGATAGTCCATTGGATTCATTTTTAGACTATGGGAATTTTCTAAGACGTAATTCACGTTATGCGTCTGCTTTTCAAACTACTGATGCTTATGCTTTTGCCAGTAGAATCGCCAAAGCTGGGTATGCGACTGCCCCAAACTATGAGCGCGTATTGCTCTCGCTTATGCGTGAGTTAGAAGGGGTTTTAAAAAAAAACGACCTCTAACAAACGCAGATAACAGTATAGTTTTGATTGCTGTCATAGCCTTTTTTACTTATAAATATTGGAAATAATGCCAAAGTATGCCTCTACACACCTTGCTGAAGTCATCACAGAAAGTACACAAATGCTTCCTGATAGTAATTCTGTTTATTTCAGAAATGAAGGAACAATTCCTGTCAAGATTGGCTTTGGGCAAACAGGTTTGACGCTTGCCACTGGTGATGATTTTACCTTGGACGAGGAAAATCCAGAAGTGGTCATTCAAACCAATCTTCAAATTATCTTTGAAGAGGTAGTGGGAACGGCTAACTTGTTGGTTATTAGAAAATTTATCAATCCTTACAATAGTTAAAGCTATGGGTATTACACTGAGAAAAAGACAAATTATTACATGGAATGCAGTTCAAAACAAACCTGCTTTTGTGGCAGTGGCTACATCAGGAAACTATTCGGATTTGAGTGGTCGTCCTACTTTGTCAGCAGTGGCTACATCAGGGAACTATGCGGATTTGAGTGGTCGTCCTGCTTTTGTGGCAGTGGCTACATCAGGAAACTATGGAGATTTGAGTAGTCGTCCTACTTTGTCAGCAGTGGCATCATCAGGCAATTATAATGACCTGAGTAACTTGCCCCCTCCACCCCCAAGCAATGAGCTACTCAAATTGTTTGTGCAAACAAGATTTCAAACTTTATAAAAAAAAATGGTATGCCAAAAAATGATAAGTTGTTCTTTCCATTAAGGGCTAATAATGCGGTACATAAAGGGACAAGCAGTAATGTAAACTTTGTGAATCCAACACCGTTAATTCATATCTTCCCCGCCGCTATAGATGGTAGCAGGTTGGATAAAATTATGTGTATGCTTTCTGCCAGTGCGGGTGTTACCAGTACGGTTACTGCCAATGTGTATCTGAGAAGGGCAGGCATAAATTATATGATTGGCTCTGCTTCACTGGGACCACTCAATGGAACAACGCCTATTTTGGCAGAAATTCTAAACAGAACTGAATTTGCGTGGCTACAGCGCGATGGTGTAAATAATAGGTTTATTTCCATAGAAACTGGAGATACCATCAGTGTCAATTTTGAAGTTACAGGAGGTTCGTTTTTTAACCTCAATTACGACATTACCGCAATGGGAATAGACTACTAAACTAAAGAAATCAAAAAAACCCATGACATTCACCTTATTCAAAGATGTATTACTCTGTATCATGTGCTTATTTGTCATCTACCAGTATATTTTCCCCAATGGTATTCATAAGTATTTTCCCATGTCTTTCTACGAGTGGGTGAAAACAATCATCAGAGGTGAGTTAGAGTGGTCTTTGAAAAAGTCTGGGTGCGATAGGGCTTTTTTATTGGTTTTCAAAAACGGCGAAAAGTACAAAGGTGGACTGCCTGCACTCAAAATAAGGGTGTTTGATGAATCTTTGTCAAATTACCAAATTGAGCCAATAGATAGACTAAAAGACTATAAGGCGATTATTTTTGATGACATTTTATCGATACTCAAAAAACAACAAGTAGTTGCCCTTGATGTAGATGACCACAAGGAAGGAATATCACCTTTTTATAATTCTTATCGCGGCTTATTAGACAGGGACGGAAAGCAAGGACTTTACTTCGCCATCTATGATTATTACGGAGAGTTAATAGGCGTACTATGTTTGGAGTACATTTATCAGAAAATGATGTTCTCCATGCAGGGCGTAGATTTGAACTATAAGCACTATCATAAGCAGTTAAGCAATCACCTGACCAATATTCGCTTCATGTTACTCAACCAATCGCATAAACTGCCCAAAGAACTGCAAGAACTAAGGGAAAGAAAAAATACTAACATCGAGTATATCTCTATCTTTTTTAAGAATTTCCTGAATTGATACCAAATTTAATTCGGGCAACAAGCTGCTCAGTCCTTTTTTGATACCAAATTTAAGCCAGTAAGGTCAGGGACTGCACGCTTTTTGGTATCTTTCTGCTCGCCCTTTGTCCACAGCTTTTGACATACTCCATTCTTTTTCTTTTAGCGATAAATAGCATACACATCACTGAATTATCACGTATTTTTCACTGAATTATCACGTATTTATCATGTATATATCCTACATTTGTCTATTAATATAATACTGATATGGACGCATTTGAGGCTAAAATAAAAAGGAAAAGCAGATATTTAGGAGGCATTAAAATAATTACACCATGAAATAACACCTCACAATCAAACCAATACCCTACTCAATGTCTGCTCTCTCACTGTCGCATAAAAAGTAAATGTAGTCTTTGCCGTACTATGTCCTAACATCTTAGCAACCATTTGTTCACTTGCTCCTTGCTCATAAAACCGCATTGCCGCCGTTTTTCGTGCCACGTGTGTAGTCAGTTTCTTATCTATCCCTATGATGTCCGCTACTTCTTTGAGGTACGCATTATATTTTTGATTGGTCAAAAGGGGTAGCTTCTGACTGTACTTTTCGTAGATGTCGCGTGCCTTATCAAAAAAAGGCAATAGACACTCCGTCCCTGTTTTCCCGCGCTTCTTTTGGATAAACACCATGCCGTTCCATGTCTTGGTATCGTGGCAACTCTCAAAGCTCATTAGCTCATTGTAGGCAAAGCCTGTATAACACTGAAATACAAACAAGTCTGCTACTTGCTGTAACCTCTCCGTCGCAAAATGATGACTTCTGAGCCTGTCCAGTTCTTCCTGCTCTAAAAAAACAATTGCCTTCTTGGACGACTTGATATTGGGTTTATAATGTGCCAATGGATTGGTTTCTATAAACCCTCTATGATGCGTATAATCCATCACTACTACCAATTTCCTCAATACCTTTCTAATCACATCAGGAGAGTAACCTATTTTATTGACCGCATTTGGATTATTAATTGGCTGATGTTTCAAGTATTGATGAAAACTCTCTATCACTTTTATATCCACCTCAGTAACCAAGATGTTTTTGAGATGATGTTTGCTAATGAATTTTTCAAAAACAGTATAAGAGTTTTTAAGCGACTTGATAGTTTCAATCGTGAGTGATTCTTTTAGCTTATCATCTAAATATTGTTTATAGGCTTGTATCAGCGTAGGAACGGACGGTTTGGGTATTTTAAATGTCTGCACTGAAACCTTACCAAACTTTTTGGTCATCAGTATCAAATCCTTTTCCACTTCTATACGGAAAAGATGTAGCTTCTCATTGAGGTATTCATTTTTTTTTGAAAGCACCCTATGCGTCTTATTACACCATTCGCAAGGGCTGATGTAGATTTTGGTGCA
Source organism: Cytophagales bacterium (assembly GCA_013298985.1). Classification (GTDB taxonomy): domain Bacteria; phylum Bacteroidota; class Bacteroidia; order Cytophagales; family Thermoflexibacteraceae; genus Thermoflexibacter. Next base: position 28,201 of record JAAFJS010000013.1, on the reverse strand, counting down.
GAGTTCAGTTCTTTTGCCGTCTATCACTACGCGGCAATAAATAGGGCATAAACCCACTTTGTTTTTTTTGGATTTGGCAAGCCAAAAATAGGTGTAAAAGTTGTTCATTTTCAAGAAGTTGCAATGGTATAGGTTACTTGGATTTTTTGGCAAAAAAAGTAACCTACTAAGTAACCTGAGAGATGTGTTTGTGAGTGTTAGTAAAAAAAGAAAAGCAACTGTAATGTATTGATTAACAGTTGCTTTCTTATCTGGCAATGACTGGCAATTAAACAATTTAAGTATTAAAATGTGTTCTGGATTGGATTCGAACCAATGACCTACTGCTTAGAAGGCAGTTGCTCTATCCAACTGAGCTACCAAAACAAAACGTCTAAGCTCGTTTCGTTTGTTCTTATTTATCATTAACACTAATTGATAAAAAGAAACAGATTAAGTCGGGGTGGCAAGATTCGAACTTGCGACCTCCTGCTCCCAAAGCAGGCGCGATAACCGGGCTACGCTACACCCCGAAAGGCTATTGCTATTTATATTGAAGTGCGGAGAGGATGGGATTCGAACCCATGCACCAGTTACCCGGTGACAGTTTAGCAAACTGCTCCTTTAACCACTCAGGCACCTCTCCTTTTTCTTATCATTTCCTAAAAAAGTGTTGCAAAGGTACGGCAATAAGTTGAATGTTCCAAACCTTTTGTCAAATTTTATCACAACAAATGTTATTTTTTTATTTTTTTATTTTTAAGCGTTTGATTATCAATATTTTATATTTAATACTTTTTTTCCTTGTTTTATAATTTGATAAATTTTGTATTTTTGTAAGCTAAAATAGCAAACTTCAACTTTGAAAATTGGAACATTATTACCATGACTTGGTTTAACGAATTAGGCAGGATAGAACTCATCTTGATTGGCGTTTTTATCTTTTTATATATTCTTTATTTGGGAAAAATCCATAGGATAGCTTCCATGCTCAAAACGAGTGCAAAAGGGTCTTTTATCAAACTTTTTTTGCGGATTATCTATTTTACATTGATTGTATTAGCGATTTTGGGTCCTTCTTTTGGCGAGGTCAGCAAGGAAGTAGAGAGCAAAGGCAAGGACATTTATATCGCGGTGGACTTGTCGCTGTCAATGAACGCGACTGATATTCAGCCTTCTCGCCTTGACAAGGTGAAGTTTGAATTGAAAAACATTGTCGCCAATTTTTCTTCGGATAGAGTTGGCTTGATTATTTTTTCTTCGGAGGCTTTCGTTCAATGCCCACTTACCTATGACCAAAGTGCGCTGAACCTCTTTATTGAAACCCTCAATACAGGTTTAGTACCTAACGCAGGGACAGATTTTGCCTCTCCCTTGCAAATTGCCTTCAAAAAGTTTACCGAAGACGAGGACGAGGCGGTCAAAGACCAAGCAAAAACAATCATTCTTATCAGTGATGGTGAGGACTTTGGCGAGGAAACCCAAGAGGCTCTTGGCGAGCTGGAAAGCCGCAATATCAAGGTCTTTACGCTTGGGGTAGGCAGTCAGAAAGGCAGTACAATTCCTTTCCGCGAACGAAGCGTGAAACGCGACGAAACGGGCAGAGAGGTTATCACTACGCTGAAAAGAGAGCCTCTGATGGACATTGCTGACCGTACTAAGGCAAAATATTTTGAAATTAGTGATGAGAAAAACAATGTAGCTCAGTTGATAGAAACGGTGAAAAAATTGGAAGGGCAGCTGCGCGACAAACGCAAAATGGACGTAAAAGCGAATAAATTTTATATCTTTTTGCTTCCTGCTTTGCTGCTGATTCTCTTAGATATTTTTATTACAGTAAAAACTGTGAAGATTTAAAAAAATAAATTATTTATCTTTAAATCTTAAAAACCAATAGACTAAAAATGAATACTTTAAAAAAATGTATGTTGGTAGCTGTATTGACGCTACTGTTTTTTGCTTGCGAAAATAAACCACAGACAACGACTGAGGCTGCACCCAAAGACTCTATTGCCGTAGAGCCTGACGCATGGACGGGGGGAGAGGTAGAAGATGAAACTGACCCGTTTAGAGGATTGGCTTTGGACAAAAAAGCAGATGCCCTTCTGGATAGTATTGATATTCAGTGGTATGCGTGGAACAAGCGCGATGACGAACGCAATGCAAATATTCTGGCACTAAGCAAGGAGATTGGTAAATTGCCAAAGCATAATAAAGCTTTGCTCGATTCGGTCAAGCTATTGCACCAAGCCGCTTTGAACAAGAAAATGACGCAGGAGAATATGCTAACGCCTAACCGCATAGACGAATATGACAACAATATGATTAGTTTGGTAGAAAAACTGGGGCGTTTGCTCGAAACTACCCCCAAAAACGAGAAGTGTAAAACTTGCAAAGAGCTATTGGAGGAAATCAGATATGCCGAAGAGTTGGAACTTAGCTTGCGAAAAACGTATGATACCAATGTTTTTATATGGAATGAATTAATTGAAAAAGAAAAAGCAAATTTGGAAAAACTGGGTGATAAATATAAGAATATGAAGAAATTACCTGTTTTTGCCATTGTAAATTAGCATTTGGAGAACTTCAAAATAATACTTACGTTTGTAAATCAATGCTTTTACTTACGTTTATCAATCTTAATCATTACTAAATTTAATTCAAAAAATGACGATTCACAGAGAAGGTTATCCGACGTTGGCGATTGTAACCATCACGCTTGGCATTATCAATTTTGCTATTTGGCAGTTATTCCCTGATAATAATGTGGTGCAAAATATAGTGCTGATTATCAGTCTGATATTGTTTTTTACACTATTACAATTTTTTAGAAATCCAGTAGTAAAAGTGTCAACCAATCCCAATCAGGTACTTGCACCCTGTGATGGTAAGGTAGTAGTGATTGAGGAAACTATTGAAGATGAATACTTTAAGACCCCAAGAAGACAAGTTTCCATTTTTATGTCGCCTATCAATGTACATGTAAACCGCAATCCGATTTCGGGTGTGGTCAAATTTGTGAAATATCATGCAGGCAAATATCTGGTGGCGTGGCATCCAAAGTCAAGCACTGAAAACGAACGAACTACTATCGTGATTAGACATGAAAACGGGGTGGAAATTCTGATGCGACAAATTGCTGGCGCGCTTGCGAGGCGTATTTGCTGGTATGTCAAAGAAAGTCAGATAGTAAAGCAAGGCGACGAGTTTGGTTTTATCAAGTTTGGCTCGCGTGTAGATTTATTTCTGCCCTTAGATGCCAAAATTAGCGTTAAAATTAACGACGTAACCAAGGCGGGCGTTACGGTGATTGCCGAACTAAGTTAGGCAAAAATCAAAGACCTTGTACGATTTTTGACAATCCTACAAGGTCTTAATCTACTTAGAATGAATATTTTATGACAACTATTACTTTTTGATAACTTTGAATCGTACACTACCATAGCGCGTAGAAACTGTAACTTTTGCACCGCCTTTCTTGCCCACATATCCTTCAAATTCTTTTGAATTATTGGTTTCTATTTGCTTAGAAATTTGCGCGTCGCTAAGTCCATTTCTAAAATCACCATACGAAGTATTCACCTCAAAATCAAAAGTATTTCCTGCATCAAAAGTCAAATCCAAAGACGTATAGCTACCCTCAATCTCAATTTTTTCAAAACCTCTGGCAATTTTTTCTATGTTGAAATCGCCTCCATACTTTGCTTCCATAGCAAATGACTTGGTTAATTGCTTGATTCTCAGTCCAGAATATCCCATTTTTCCTCTTATCGCGCCTGCCGTTTCCTCCACCCTCAGCTCACCATAGCGAATGTCTGCTTGCAAAGTACCGACTCTATCAAAAGCCAATTTTCCATACGCATTATCTACTTCCAGATTACCCCCAGTGCGGATTTTACAATCACTATAGCTCGCTTTTAGCCTTCCCTTTTCTATTTCTTCGCTGTCAATCCCACCGTAAGCCACTTCGATATTTTTACTCACTCCTGTCAGCCTATTAGTGCGAAGTTTGCCATAACGAGCAGACAAATCCAGTTCCCCCGAGAAATTATCCAAGAAAGTTGCACCATATTTATTGTAGAGCTTTAAGGCATTACTTTTGGGCATATTCACGACATAGTTGATTTCAAAACCTCGATTGTCATTGATATTCACATTATTACCTGCTATTTGTGTTTCAAAAGTAATGAAATTTCCGCTTTTACCGTATTTGATAGTAATGCGGTCAAGCTCTTCTTTTGCCCTGCTTGCCGAGCTTGCCCATGCCTTCATGGTAATCTCCACCGTAATCTCGTTTTTGTCCCATGTATAAATATCTACCTTGCCGTATTTGTTGGAAATATCTAACTTATCGCTGGACGAAACATTGTACTTTTCCGAGATTTTTTTTGTTACCTCTTCAAACGCCAAAGCATTGGTGATAAAGAGTAAATTTACACACGCCCAAAGAAAAACACTATATTTTAACCTTTTCATTTTATTTAAAATTATTAAATTGTTTATTGCTATATTGTTGATAATGAATTGTATTCATCATTTTTACTACTTTGCTTTTATTAAAGACTTTTGCCTTTTTTAGTTTCTTTTGACCTTTCTATCTGTTGTAAAACCTCTAATTGCTGATTGAGTAAGTCCATTCTGATTTGGAGATTTCGCACCATTTCGCTGATAACCAGCTCGTTGCTATTGACAAAAAGCTCTTTTTTCAAATCCTTGTAAGCAATATCAAGTTCGGTCATGTATTTTTCCGTTTCAGTATCAGTTTTCAAGCCTTCGGAATTGTATTTTTCTAATTCTTCTCGCTTTTCCTCGATTTGCATAAAATAGAATTGCTCTGTTTCTGCTAATTCTGGATTTAGATTTTCCAAATTAATATTTTGAGCATTTTCTACTCTTGCCACTAACTTGCTGTTATTCTTTGTGTTATAGTAAACTTGGAAAGCAATCATTGCTACGATTAACCCTGTAAAGCCCGCCGCCACTTGCCAAAGCCGAGTGATTGGCACAAGTTTTACTTGCTTTTGGGCGGGCAACTTCGCATCTAATTTATCAGAGATTTTCTTCCATATTTGGTCACTTGGCTCCTCTGCATCAAAAGAGTCCTTGTGGGTGCGAATATATTTTTCAAACTTGTCCATTTTCCTATATTTTTAAGATTATTGAATTGTTGAATTATTTTTTTAACTCTATTCAAACTATTTCAAACCCTTATATCTAAACTGTATTGAAATTTTGTATTTTTAATATTTCTTGCAATTTTTTCTTTGCCCTGTTGTACTGCGACTTAGAAGTTGAAACGGAAATACTGAGAATTTCTGCGATTTCCTGATGGTCATATCCTTCTAACAAATACAAGGAAAATACTACTCTGAATCCGTCAGGAAGTTTGGCGATTGCGTTGCGAATCTGCACTATCTGCAAGCTATTTTCTTCGTTCAGCAATACTTCTTGCGGGCTATCATCTTCATAATCATCATTTTCCGTAATTTCTGAAAACTGATATTTCCTTTTTCTGACCTGATTCAATGCCGTATTGACGACGATTTTTTTGAGCCACGCCCCAAAAGTTGCCTCATTTCTATACGATTCTATTTTGTCAAAAGCAGTCAAGAATGCCTCTTGCAATACGTCTTCTGCTTCGAGTGTATCGCCTGTGATGCGTAAAGAAACGTTATACATTGCTTTGGCGTACTGTTTGTAGATTTCGTATTGTGCTTTCTTATCGCCTCGTTTACAGCGCATTATCACATTTTCATTGGCATTGTGATACTGCGAAATGTCCACGACTTTTGACATCATTGTTGTTTTTGACTAAGTTTGGAAAAATAGAAATAAAAATAAGAAACTGCTTACTCACTCAAATTTTCATTTCTGTACGAAAGACACACAAAGAAAGGGGAGAGTTGCATGAGAAAGAAATTTTTTTCAAAAATTAATTGATAAAGGCAAAATGAACTGCAAGCGTATGCGTGGGAGGGCTTTTTATTGGCTGGCTAACATTTTTTTGAGTAGCACAATTAATTTTTTTTGAATAAACGCATATTCATTTTTTTCTTTGGCAATGTAAATAATGGCTAAAACAGGAGGAAATTGCTTATTTTCAAACAGTTGGAGTTTATTTAGTCGATAAGCCTCTTTGATTTGGCGACGAATACGGTTGCGGTCAGTGGCTTTTTTGAAATTGCGTTTGGAAACAGAAACCAAGATTTGTGGGTAACTTATTTTCTTCTCCTCATTGGTTTGCAGAGCCTGTGGGGAAGTTTCTATTTCAGAATTTTGCATAATTGGCTGATTATCAATATTACTGAGCCAAACAATTTTGAAAGGATATAAAAAAACATTCCCGCCGATAACAGAGTTGTTGGCGGGATTAAAAAGTGCATCTATTAATTTTTTGCTTCGCAGTCTTTCGGACTTTGGAAAACGGTGCAATTTCACCCTGTAAAAATTTATTTTCTTTAAAAGGTTACTTTACTTTTGCCTTTTCAGCTTTGTCGGCTCTTTTTGCGGCACGCCTCATCACAGTTGCTGCTTTCACAGTTTGCGCTTCGTGATATTGGAGTACGTCCAAATTTTTTGTAATTTTTTTTGCTACCCTGAGTTTCATTACTTAACGATTTAAAAATGAGTGAATTAACCTTTATGGCTTTTCTCGTCAGAAACGGTCAGTTTTTTTCTGCCTTTTGCCCTGCGACTTGCCAATACGCGTCTGCCGTTTGCAGATGACATTCTTTCTTTGAAACCATGCTTGTTTCTGCGCTTCCTATTCGAAGGTTGGAACGTTCTTTTCATGACTTATCTATTGTTAAAATTTTTTGTTTCTTTTTTATACTTTCTCTCGAAAGGCTTATTTTTGGGACTGCAAAGATATAAACTTTTTTTTGGTTTTCAAAATTCAGGCAAACTTTTTTTATTTATTTGCTAATATTGCCGCTTGGCTAACCCAATTATCACGTGTTATCCTGCCAGGGAAAAACTCGATGGCTTTGGTAACTTGTTCCACATCTTGCTCATTGAAGCGTGCAATTTGGGCAAATTTGTAAATGCCCAGCGCATTGAGTTTTTCTTCTATGAAAACCCCAATACCCACAATAATTTTCAAATCGTCCTTGTCATCTGCGGTGGCAAAACCTATGTTGCTGTAATTAAAATTTTTAGCTTTCTCGCGAACTTTTGCCAGTGCAATGGCTTTTTTATCATTTTCGGCAGGAGGCTCTGCGCTGGCAATAGGTACTGTAACTACTTGTAAAACAGGTTCTTTCGTTTTTTCTTGATTCAAGGCAATAAGTAATTTTGCTTTTTCTGCTTCACAATTACTCTGTGCCGTTTCTAAGGTATCGCGCAGTGCCAGCAAGCCATCGCGCTCACTCATTACGGCTCTCAATTCCTGTTCCGCAGCAGTCAAGCTGGTGTTTGCCTTTGATAATTCTTGTTGTTTGAGGATAAAATTGCCTTTCAAAACCTCTATTTCACCGCGCATCGTGCCAAGTGTTTCCAATAATTGCTCTTTTTCGTCTAATGAAAGCTCTAATCCCTGTTGCTGACTCTCGAAATTGGTGCGGAAACCAGTGTATTCTCCTTTGAGTTTGGAAAGTTGGCTTTCTTGGTCTGCTACGGCAGAAGCCAGCTCCGTTTGCTTGGCAAGTGTATCTGTTTTAAACCCCTCATATTCAATGAGTAACTTAGCTTTTTCGTCTTCTTTTTGCGTAAGAAGGGCTTGCAAATCTTTTTCTTTGACTTGTACCTCGTCAAGTTGTGCCTTGATGGAGGCGAGTTTCTTGTCGCGTGCCAGTATTTCAACCTGTGCTTCTTTTTGTTTTTTTTGACCCTCTGCTTGGAAGGCTGTAAACTCTTTTTTTAGACTTCCCAAAGAATCATTGGCGCGTTTTAAACGATTCTTCATCAATAAATAAACAATAATGCCGCCCAAAATTGCGGCAATAAGAAGCCAAAAAGTAGCATATAAAAATGCGGCTGTTGCTGTCATTTCTTTTATTTATTTAGGTTAAAAATTATACAATCTTAATTATTGCTTTTGGAATAAAATTTCTACTCTACGATTTTTATAGCGACCAACTTCGGTCGTATTTTCAGCAACAGGCTGGCTACTTCCCCTCGAATCCGTTTTGATTTGCGCTGCCTTGATGCCTTTCTTGACCAGTTGTTCTTTCACATTTTCGGCACGTTTGATGCCCAAAGGCACGTTAATTTCCTCATTACCAGCGTTGTCTGTATGTCCTGTGAGTATAATATTACTATTTGGGTAGGTTTCCAAGTAGTTTTTTAGGATAGAGAGGTAAGCAATCCCTTCTGGCGTTTCTATCATTGTGGTACTCCCCGTTTTGAAATAAACAAGTTGGGTAGTTTTCAGGATTTCTATTTCTTTGGGTTTAAATTTGCCTTGTGGGTCGTCGTTGGTGGGGGTAGGTTGTTCTTTTTCTATTTTCGTGGTAGTATCTACTGTGATTGGCAACGAATCTGTCTTTGTCGTATCGGAAACAGCAACCACCTTGTTACTCATCTCATCACAAAGCATTTTGTATTTACAGGTATAAACGTATGCGCCCGACAGCACCCAGCCTACGAGAACAAATGACGAAACAAAAGCCCAAAAATTCATGGTTGTAGGAGTTTAATTTGAAGGCTAATATAAATAACGATTGTTAAAAAATCCAAATAAATATTCGATTAATTCTATTTTTATTTTCAAATACAGTAGAAATACGTATTTAAAGCGAAAAGAAAAGCAATTTACTTATCCTTATTTTATCAAAAAATCTTTTAAAAAATGGATTTCTTCATCAGTAATCGCAGGAAAATTAGCAATCCGAAAAGTAGTATTTTTCCAATCTCCATAGCCATTGCCTAAAATGATATTGGCTTCTTTGGCTTTGTCTTTGATTTGCCTGATGAAGCCTTCTTCTCCGCGTACAGCAATGACTGTATCTGAACGCAATTCCTCATTTTTTACTAATAAATCAAAGCCATATTGTTGCAAAAAATGATACCAATTTTGTGCATTATTTTTTATTCGTTTATTGATTATTTTTATATTTTCAATTTGTTCTAAAACTCTTTTTAATAAATAGATATTCAATACATTAGGTGTATAATTAGTCTGAAATTTTTGCATATTTTCATGTAAAAAAATGAGGCTATTATAATATTTATTTTCATTGATATTGGTAGCCTGTTTGATGGCTTTGGGTGAGCAGATGAGCAAGCCCAAGCCCGCGGGTAAGCCCAAACACTTTTGTACGGAGGCAAGCCAAATATCCGCATTTTCCCAGCCAAGCTCTATGCCTCCCATACTCGAAGTAACATCAACAGCTATCAAGCATTGGTTGTACTTTTCCGTGATAGCTTTGATAGTTTTATTATCTATTTGTGTACCATTAGAGGTTTCATTTTGCGTGAGGCAGACCACATCAAAATTGTTTGATTCTTTGCTATTTTGAGTGCCATCGTCAAGGATTTTGTCAAGTAAGTTTTCATGCAAATCAAACTGCAAATAAGTCGCTTTTTGGTGAATTTTGTGGGCGTATTCACCCCATTTTTGCCCAAATGCGCCATTAAAAATGTGCATACTTCCTTTCTTAGTCAGCGACTGCGCGATGATTTCCCAAGATTCGGTAGCGGAGGAAACAAAGAAAATGGTATAGTCAGAGGGAATATCCAATTTGTCTTTCAGTAGCGAAATTACTGATTTTGAAATATTTACAAACTCTGTACTTCGGTGATTCATGCTCAAAATGCCACTGTCGTAAGCATCGGCAAGGTATTCGCGAAGCTGAGGATATAGCTTTGAGGGTCCTGGATAAAAATACAACATAAATAGAATTAGTTTAGAAAACTCAAAATTAGAAAAACTAACTTCTAACTCATTCGTTTTTTAACAGATTTACACCCTGAATACTTACTCTTAGCGTGTAGCAAGCAAATCTTCAAAATCACTGACCACATTCATATAGTTGATGTAGGCATCAAAAGGCGAGCTATAAGGACTAAAATAGGCGTGAACCTTGCCGTCGTCTTGGTATTTGGTCGACATATAATAAAAGTGGTCAGAGGTCTGCAACCGCCCCCAAGTGTCGATGAGGTGTTCGTTGCTACTTTCCAGCACCCTGTCTTCGAGGCTATAAATCCGCTTTACAGCCTCTTTTTGCATACTATTTTCCAGCCATGCGGACAAGTCCCTCGCTTCGTCTGCCCACGAAACAGGCTCAGGAACATCATATTCGTCTGTGATTGGCAGGGCATTTAATAGCTCAGAAGGCGTTTTGAAGTCCAAGTGAGGTTGCTCCAATATCAGTGCGGGCAGTTTTTCCATAAACTGAAAAATGCCTGTTTCTTTTTGTTGGTGTTCGCCAAAAGTTTCATAATCCAAAAACAGATTGACTGAGCCACTCTCTATTTTGCTCACCGAACCCACAAATTTTTCCGCAGAAAGTGGATACTCCGACCAAGTAGCATCTGAAAACCGAAAGGCAATGTCGTCAGAAAGCACATAATTTTTGAGCAAACATTTGATATTTTGAGTATTTTTGGCGCGGTAGAGCAGAGAACGGTTGCGCCCACCAAGCAATCTATCCACACCCTCGCACAGTACGCCCTTAAAGCCCAATTTGCCAATCGTTTTCGCCAATTCGTTGCTATAAATCAGTTCTGTATTCCGAAAAACGCTTGGTTTTTTCCCAAAAAGTGTTTTCATTTTTTCGCGATGCTTGTGTACCTGCCTTTCAAATTCTTTTTCGGAATACAAAAAACTCAAAGAGTGATAATACGTTTCTGCCAAAAATTCGACACAGCCCGTTTTTGCTAAGTCCTTGAAAGACAGCAGTACATCTGGGCGATAAAGCGCAAACTGCTCCACTGCACAGCCCGAAATAGAAAAAGTTACTTTAAACTTTCCTTTATACTTTTTGATTAATTTTAAAATCAGTTTATTTGTGGGCAAATAACATCTATCAGCAATGCGGTCGAGTAGTTTCGCATTTTTTTCTTCATATTCGTACAGGTGGTCTTCACCAATCATAGAAAAGTCATATTCCTTCAAGCGGAATGGCTGATGAACTTGGAAGTAAAAGCATATAGAAGTCATTGGCTATCAGTAGTTTGAAGTTTGAATACGATTTATTTGAGAGGCTTGAAGTTTGAAGTATGGTAGCACTCACGATTCACGTCTTGCTTCATACTGTAATTATACGTAAATTTTTGAAAAAGAGAGGTACATAAATTTAATTTTGTAATACTAAAATTTAATAAACAAATAGCATGAATATTTCTTTAAAAAACAAACAAGCTGTTGTGGCAGGTAGCACGCAGGGAATAGGTAAAGCGATTGCCTTAGAATTGGCACTACTGGGTGCAAATGTAACCTTGCTGGCGCGAAACGAGGATTCTTTAAAGCTGGTAGTCAAAGAGTTAGACCTTTCTATGGGACAGAAGCATGATTATTTGGTGGCAGATTTTGCCTATCCTGACCAGCTCAAAGAAAAAATTAATCAGTATGCTGCCAAGAAAGAGGCTGTCCATATTTTGATTAATAATACAGGAGGTCCGCCTGCAGGGACGATTTTTGAGGCAGATATACAGCAATTTATCAGTGCTTTCTCAGCGCATATCATTTGTAGTCAGCATCTTAGCCAAGCCCTCGTGCCTCTGATGAAAAAAGCAAGCTACGGCAGAATTATCAATATTATCTCTACTTCGGTCAAAGTACCCATTGCAGGTTTGGGCGTTTCTAATACTATTCGCGGCGCAATGGCAAGCTGGGCAAAGACTTTGGCGACTGAGGTTGCTCCTTTTGGCATTACGGTCAATAACATCTTGCCAGGATTTACCAAAACGGCTCGCTTGGACTTCCTCATGCAGACGCGCGCCAAAAGCGCAAGCACCACCGTAGATGAATATACAGAGAAATTACAAGCCACTATCCCCATGCGTAGATTTGGTGATGCAGAGGAAGTTGCGGCGGCGGCGGCGTTTTTGGCTTCCCCTGCGGCTTCATTTATCACAGGAATCAATATGCCTGTTGATGGAGGAAATACACCTTGTTTGTAATTAAATCCCTTCTAAAAGTAGCTGTTTTCCCTTCTCAGCAGGATAGGGGGCAGGGCGACCGTCGCTACGGGTGAGGCGAATAAAAAATACTTTTGCAAAAGGTTTAAAAAATAGAATCTGATAAAACATTGCGCCATTCAGAAATGTTATTTGTAAAACTATGCCTCAAAAATAACCATATAGTTGGGCAAACAAAGCAGATGAATAGAAGTGAGGTTCGCCCTATTTCAAATTCGAAATTTTCATCAAAACTGCATTTAATTTTAGAAATATTTAATTTTTATCGTTAAATTTGCAACCCTACTAACAATAGTGGCAAATAGACAAAAAAATAGTGCAAATTCTTAAAGAAATAGAACCCAATGAAGTTTTATAACCTCAAAGTCAAAGACATTACGAAGGAAACATCAGACACCATCACGATTCACTTGAAACAGCCCCTGTTTAGCAAAATCAAGTATAAACCAGGACAGTTTCTCACCATTGTCTTGCCTGTCAATGGAAAAAGCATCAGACGTGCCTACTCGTTAAGCAGCGCGCCCAATATCGACGAAACGCTTTCCATTACCATCAAAAGAGTAGATAATGGGCTGGTTTCCAACTATGTAAACGACCATCTCAAAGTAGGTGATAAAATGGAAATCATAGAACCCATGGGACATTTCTGCTTAGAGCCAGACAAAGGCTTGGCGCGCCATGTCGTACTTTTTGGTTCAGGAAGCGGAGTTACACCTTTGATGTCTATTGCCAAAAGTATCTTGATGTTCGAGCCAAAAAGTGTAGTTTCTATCATTTATGGCAATAGAAATACTGATACCATTATTTTTAAAGCAAAAATTGAGGAAATGCAAAAGAAATACGGCGAACGCTTCAATGTGGTTCACGTACTAAGTAGGTCAGAAGAAAACTGGATTGGCTACAAGGGAAGAATAGATAAAACACTGACTATTAACGTATTAAATCTGCTTCCTAAGTTTGATAAATCTCAAACGGAATATTTCATGTGCGGACCAGAAGGCATGATGGACGAGGTAGTAGCTGCCCTAACCAGCCTACAAACGCCCAAAGAGAAAATTCATCGCGAAAGTTTTGTGAGCAGTACCGCTTCTGAGGCAAAGGAAGACGCTAAAAATGCCGCAGGTGGTACAGAACGCGATGTGGTCATTATCTTGGACGATGAAGAATACCGCGTAACTGTAAAACCTACCGCGACTATCCTCGAAGCAGGTTTAGACGCTGGCTTAGATATGCCTTATTCTTGCCAAAGTGGGCTTTGTACGGCGTGTAGAGGCAAGCGCAAAGCTGGCGAAGTAAAAATGGACGAGGACGAAGGGCTTTCTGAAATGGAAATCAAGGACGGCTACATCTTGACGTGCGTAGCGCACCCACTTACAGACAACGTAGTGGTAGAGATTGGATAGCGGTAGCTACAAGAAATAAAAATTATTCTTTTTATTTCAATATAATTTGTAAGTTTGTAAATAATAAAAATTAAATTTACCCAACACTATACTTTTTGCCCAATTATTGTATAATTTGGTGATAAGATAAGTTCACCCACACAAATTAATATACTTTTGCTAAAATAACGTTTCTATAATCATTATATTTATGTCTGCACAAAAACAAGTTTTAGTGGCTGAAGATAGTTCTGTGATTCAGAACATTACGAAGAAAGTGCTTCAATTTCAAAATTATCAGATTTCTGCCGTAAAAAATGGGCTACAAGTGTTGGAAATACTTGAAAAAGAATCTTTTGACATTATACTCATGGATATTAATATGCCTGGCATGGACGGCATGGAGTGCGCTCGCCAAATTCGCAAACTCAAAGACGAAAAAAAATCTGCCATTCCAATCGTAGCCATTACAGGTAATGCCAAAAACTACACGTTGGAGGATTTCCGAGAGGCAGGCATCAACGAGTATTTGCAAAAACCGCTTAATTTTGATGCCTTGGTAGAAACTGTAAAAAGACTGGCTGTCTAAAAATGGTCAAATATACGCCACAGTTTTTGAGCAAGTTAGAAGACTCTTTTGCCGAGTGGGGTTACATAGTTCGATACGAAAAAGGTAACTTCAAGGCAGGCTACTGCTTGCTCAAAGATACCAAAGTGGTCATTGTCAATAAATTTTTTAATACAGAATCCCGCATCACTTGCTTACTCGACATCTTAAAAACACTTGATTTACAAGACACTCCGCTTCCCAAAGCAAAAGAAAGTATTACAAAGATGAGGACTTAAATTTCTTACCGTTCATCAAAGCAGATAGATTTTTTACCATGAAAAAAGCAATGATATGGCTATTAGTAGCGAGTTTGTTTGCTCCTAATTTTGTAGTAGCAAGTACACCAAAACCGCTTTGGGGCGATAATGGGCATCGCGTAGTTGGCTACATTGCTGACAAACATTTGAGCAGGAAAGCACGTAAAAAAATAGAAAAAATACTGGGCAATGAATCGCTGGCAATGGCAAGTACATGGTCAGATTTTATCAAGTCAGACTCTTCCCTCAATGCCCAAACTGCCACCTGGCACTATGTCAATATTCCCGACGGGCAAACTTATGAGCAAATGCAAAAAGACCCCAGAGGAGATGTGATAGAAGCAATAGACCGCATGATGAAAGACCTCCAAGACCCTGCTACCAACATCGAGAAAAAACGTTTTGCGCTTAGATTTCTGATTCATTTGGTGGGCGACTTGCACCAGCCCTTGCATACGGGACGCGCAGAAGACCTTGGTGGCAACAAAATAAAGGTCAGGTGGTTTGGGCGTGAAACCAATCTGCATAGAGTTTGGGATTCGGATTTGATTGATAATATGGAACTTAGCTATACCGAGCTTGCAGAATCTATTAACTTCCCAAGCAAGGAACAAATTAACACTTGGCAAAGCACAGACCACAGGGCTTGGGCAGAAGAATCAAAAGCTGCCGCCCAAAAAGTATATGCCTCTGCCAAAGAGGACGCTAAGTTGAGCTATCGCTATGCCTATGACTTTAATGAGATGCTAAAATTAAAACTTTTACAGGGTGGTGTGCGCTTGGCGGGCTTGTTAAACAAGGTTTTAGGGTAGATTTTTATAGCATTTGTTTGAATGAAATATCTTATTTTCTGCATTTTAGTTTGCTTTTCTTCCATTTCCTTTGCTCAATCCATCATTGGCAGGGTCAAAAATAGCACAGGCAAAGCCGTTCCTTTGGTCAATATTGCATTACAAGGAAAAAATATTGGCACAGCTACTGACTCGGCGGGCTATTACCAACTCAATGTTCCAGAAGGAGCTAATACCTTGATTTTCACACATATTAGCTATCAAGCTGTTTCAAGAAAAATTAAGTTGGTCAAAGGAGAAAACATGACGATTGACCTGATATTGAGCCTGAAAACAGAAACTTTGCAAGCCGTAGAGGTCAGAGATGAGCAAGACAAAGTGCGCGTGCAGGTAAGCACAATAGAGCTGAATCCCAATGCCTTACGAAATATTCCCTCTCCCTTTGGCGACTTTAATCAGGCAATTAGCACCATAGGGCTTGGCGTGAGTAGCAATAGCGAGCTATCAAGTGCCTACAACGTGCGCGGGGGAAATTTTGAGGAGAACTTGGTCTATGTCAATAACATAGAGATTTACAGACCGTTTCTCGTGCGCGCAGGGCAGCAAGAAGGACTGAGTTTTATTAACCCCGAAATGGTGAAAGGCGTGGAATTTTCTTCTGGTGGCTGGCAACCCAAGTATGGCGACAAACTTTCATCGGTGCTAAACATTACCTACAAAAAGCCCAAGGAACTTCACGCCTCCATGAGCGCAGGGCTGCTTGGCGGTACAGCAAACATAGAAGGCAGTTCTAAAAATCAGAAAATCAGCTACTTAATTGGTGTGCGCCACAAGTCAGGGCGTTATCTTTTTAATACCTTGCCTACCAAAGGACAGTATTTCCCCAATTTTACTGATGTGCAGGGCTTTTTTAATTTCGAATTAAATAAAAAAACAGATTTGTCCGTTTTGGTTTCTTACGGCAGAAATCGCTATCTAATTGTCCCTCAGACGCGTAGAACTGATTTTGGCACTTTTAACCAGACCTTGCGCTTGACTGTAGATTTTGCGGGGCAGGAATCACTGAACTACGATACTTGGCAGGTGGGCGCAAACTTGACACATCATTTTTCTGAAAAACTGACTTCACATCTTATTGTTTCTGGACTGCAAACCTTTGAACGTGAGTTTATTAACACCGAAGGTGCGTACAGGCTTTGTGATGTCAATACGGATTTGAGTTCTCCTGATTTTAATACTTGTTTGTTTGTGAGAGGAGTGGGAAGTATTTATAATTATGGCAGAAACTTCTTGGACGCGCAGATTTTTTCTGCCGAAAATCGCAATGAATTTCGTCCAAATAACAAGCGAAAAATAGAGTTTGGGGTGCGCCTCTCCAACGAAAACATCAATGACAGAATCAATCAGTACAACTTTGTCGACTCCTCAGATTTTGTGAAAATTACAGAAAAACTCAATACAGATATTACGCTAAACTCCTCACGAATAAGTGGTTATGCCCAGCAAACGCATTTTATTGGGGAACGCCAAACGCTGACTTATGGTTTCCGCCTGAACTACTGGACAGTAAATAAGCAGTTGATTTTTAGCCCTCGAATCCAGTATGCCATCAAGCCTAAGTGGAAAAAAGATATTTTGTTTAATGCGGCTTTGGGGCTTTATCAGCAACCACCTTTTTATCGAGAATTGCGAAACTTTGATGGACAACTGAATAAGGACTTGAAAGCGCAACGGTCTGTCCACGCGATAATAGGCATGGATTGGAATTTTAAAAAATGGACTCGCCCGTTCAAGTTCATTAGTGAGCTGTATTATAAGTATTTGACCCATGTGATTCCTTATGACATGGACAATGTACGCCTGCGCTATTATGCTAACAATGAGGCAGTTGCTTATGCAGTAGGTGCGGACTTTCGCGTGAGTGGCGAGTTTATCAAGGGGACGGAATCTTGGTTTAATTTGGGGATTCTTTCCACCAAAGAAGATGTGCAAGGTGATGAACGTGGCTTCATTCGCCGCCCCACTGACCAGCGCGTTACACTGACGATTTTCTTCGAAGACCATATCCCCAACAATCCGTCTATTCGGGTGAATATGAGAATGATGTACGGTTCAGGATTGCCCTTTGGCGTGCCTGACCGCCCTGAATATCGTTCTGTTTTTAACGGTGGCGAGTATAGGCGTGTGGATATTGGTTTTTCAAAAATTATTAATCTGAAAGATAAAAAATATCTTGAATCTGTCTGGCTGGGCTTGGATATTCTTAATCTTTTTGGGGCAGACAACAAAATTTCTTATTTGTGGATTCCTGATTTTTTGGGGAATCAATACGCCGTCCCTAATAGCCTTTCCCAACGTTTTTTTAACTTGAAAGTGGTGTTGAGAAAGTAAGGTTTTAACTATTTTAGGACTTACGCAAAAATTTGAAACTAATAAAATATACGCTTAAAACGCCTTAAAATGTAAATTTTGAAAACGAGTAAAACGAATTTTGCCTAATTTAGCAGGCACGATATTTTTTTGCTGTTTTTAGCCTCACTATAAGCAGTTAAAGTGTCTAAAAGAACCTCTGCGTAAGTCCTATATTTAATATTCCGCCAGCTTTATCAATTTTTCTTTGATTCTTTGTTTGGGTAAAAAATTATTTTCTAAGTTTGGTGCAAAAGGAATCGCCGTATCCAAACTTCCTTCGCGCATCACTGGTGCGTCCAGTAGCTCGAAGCAATGCTCTGAAATCCATGCGGCTATTTCGCCCCCAATTCCCCCAGTGAGGCAGTCTTCATGGCAAACTAATACTTTTCCAGTTTTCTTAACAGTCTGTTTTACAGCGTCTTTGTCCCAAGGGAGCAATGTTCTCAAATCCAAAATGTCAGCCAAAAGTCCCAATTCTTTGGTAAGTTCCTTTGCCCAGTGTACGCCCATGCCGTAGGTAATGATGGAAAGGTCATTGCCCTCGCTTACCAGCTTTGCCTTGCCTATTTCTATGGTGTAATAATCATCTGGAATATCCTCATTAATAGAACGATACAGTGCTTTATGCTCAAAATAAATGTAAGGATTAGGGTCTTCGAAAGCCGCCAAAAGCAAGCCTTTGGCATCATAAGGATTGGAGGGATACACCACTTTTAGCCCTGCGGTATGGAAAAACCATGCCTCATTGGACTGCGAGTGAAAAGGTCCCGCCGCCACGCCCGCGCCCGTAGGCATACGTACGACCACATCAGCATTTTGCGCCCAACGGTAATGAATTTTTGCTAAGTTATTGATTATCTGATTAAAGCCACAGGTTACAAAATCGGCAAATTGCATCTCCACCATTGCCTTGTAGCCATTGATGGAAAGCCCTAACCCCGCGCCCACGATTGCCGATTCACAAAGCGGCGTATTCCTAACTCTCTCTTTTCCAAACCTTTCCACAAAACCTTCGGTAAGTTTGAAAGCCCCGCCGTACTCTGCAATATCCTGCCCCATCAGCACCAAGTTAGGGTGTTTTTCCATTGCCAAGCCAAGTCCATCAGTGATGGCATTGATAAAGCGTTTATTAGTTTTATTCGAAGAAATTGGAAAAGTAACTGTTTGATGATGAGGCGCGTACATATCTCTAATTTCTTCTTCTGTATCAGGAGTGGGGTCTGGCTGTGGAAAAACCATCTCTAAACCTTCTTCTATTTCCTGCTTGATTTCGCCGCGAAGATGGGCTATTTTTTCCTGATTTAAAACCCCAATTTCTGTCAAATAATGTTCATAGCGTTCTACTGGGTCTTTTTTGCCCCATTCTTCAAATAGCTCTTTGGGGACGTATTTTATGCCAGAAGCCTCCTCATGCCCGCGCATACGGAAAGTCATCGCCTCTACCAATATGGGCTTGGGGTTTGCGCGCATTTTCTCCGCTAACTCCTTGATAACGTGATAGACTTCCAAGACATTATTCCCATCAATCTGCACTGCGTCCATGCCATAGCCTATTGCTTTGTCTATCATTTGTTTGCACCTAAACTGCTCATTGCTGGGCGTGGAAAGTCCGTAGCCATTGTTTTCAATCACAAAAATCACAGGCAAGTCCCAAACTGCCGCCACATTGACAGATTCATGGAAATCGCCCTCTGAGGTTGCGCCATCACCCGTAAAAACCAGCGTTGCTTTTTGGCTCTTTTTCAACACATTAGCCAAAGCTATGCCGTCCGCCAAGCCCATTTGAGGTCCCAAATGCGAAATCATACCTACTACATGGTGTTCCTGCGCGCCAAAGTGAAAAGAACGGTCGCGACCTTTGGTATAACCTGACTTTTTGCCCTGCCACTGTGCAAAAAGTTTGTGAAAAGGCATATTACGGACTGTAAAAACGCCCAAATTGCGGTGCATGGGCAAAATATATTCGTCTTGGTCTAAGGCAAAAGCACTCCCAACGGAAATTGCCTCCTGCCCAATGCCCGAAAACCACTTCGTTATCTTGCCCTGTCTGAGCAAAACGAGCATCTTTTCCTCTATCATTCGAGGTTTTACTATCGCCGCGTATAAATCTATGAGAACTTGGTCTGTGTAATGATGTCTATCAAATTGCATGAAGATAATTTTTTTGTTTTTAATAAAGTGAAGACTGCACACGTTTCAATCTTATAATTTCCACTAATATCTCCTATTATTTACTTGCAAAGATACGCAAACGGGTGTGCATTTGAATATCTTTACTGGAACTATTTTTCAGGGCGCAGGCTATCACTCTTGCAAGCAGCTACATCATCAAAATCAAACATTTGCTACTCAATAAAAAAAATTAACCTTTAAAATAGCACCTGAATCAAGAATAAATGCAAAAAAAAAAGATTTTTTTGTAAATTGCGCGCTTCAATACTACAAAAGATAATCGAGTTTTACCAAAGTCAAAGATACGATTTGGTAAGAAATTTGACAATAATATTTTAGTAGTTTTTACTTATAATCAATCACCCCTTTACGCACAAGTTACTTAATTATTTTGCAATTTTTGTATTTCTAATGAAAAATATCACAAAGGCTTTCCTTGCCGCAATCGTTTTGCTGTGGGCTTGCGGCGGCGAAGTAGCCAAAAAAGAAACGGTGAATACGGATTCTATTCCCCAAGTTACAGATAAAAATAACGACACTTCTAAACAAGCTACACCACTCAATGGTGAAGCAAAGGATACGATTGCGAATACAAAAAATGATGACAAAACTGAAAGCCAAACACCAGTAAATCAGGCAGATAATACCCTAAAAACTGATTCTTTACAAACCAAAACCAATACTGATAATCAAGTTTCGGAAGCAACGGGCAAGTCCAAAAAAGACCTTGTACCCGTCATTCCAGAACTAATTAAAGTCGCGGGCGGCACATTCAAAATGGGTAGCAAAGATACAGAAGCACGAGAGGACGAAACCAATATCCATGAAGTAAAGGTGGGCGATTTTTACATTGGGAAGTTTGAGGTTACAGTAGCTCAGTTCAAATCTTTTGTTGAAATTGCGGGCTATCAGACTGAGGCAGAACGCATTGGAAAAAGTTATATCTATACAGGAAGCTGGAAAAACATGAAAGGAATTAATTGGCGGCATGATGCGCGTGGGAATCTGCGCCCCACCAGCGAATACGACCACCCTGTAATTCATGTGAGTTGGAATGATGCGCTTGCTTACTGCAAATGGCTTTCTGAACAAACCAAAAAATCATTCAGACTGCTTTCTGAGGCTGAATGGGAGTTTGCGGCACGCGGCGGTACACAAAACAAAAACACCAAATACAGTGGAAGTAACAATATAGACGAGATAGCTTGGTACATCACTTCCTCAGCAGACAAAGGCACTTTTCCCGTAGGCACGAAAAAACCTAACCAGTTGGGAATCCACGATTTAAGTGGCAATGTGTATGAATGGTGTGGCGATTGGTATGACAGTGAGTATTACCTAAATAGCCCTACGGACAATCCCAAAGGCGTACCAAGTGGCATTAGTCGCGTGGTGCGTGGGGGAAGTTGGCATGATGCCGCAGAAAAAAACCGCTTGGCGAGCCGCTTTAATGGCAGCCCCGCTTATTGTGGCTATAATATAGGCTTCCGAGTGGCGCGCAGCCAATAGGTTTAAATTGAATCTTTTGTTTTTCCGATTTCCCTTTTGTAAATTGCAAAAGATAAACAACAAAACAAATTTTTCATCACCTCTCATGTTAAGAAATTTCAGAATTGGTATCATTTTCAGGGTTATTTTTATAGGGTTATCGACGGCACTATTGGTTTGGTTATTATTTTTTGACGAACGCTATGTAGCTCCTGCTTTGGTATTTTGCCTGATTTTGTACCAACTTTATGAACTTTTTAACTACTTAGAAAATACCAACCGCAAGCTGATTCGCTTTCTGGAATCCATCAAATATGCTGATTTTACCTCACTTTTTGCCGCTGACAATACTTTTGGGCGAAGTTTTAAACAGTTAAACTTGGCTTTTAATGAGGTTTTAGATGCTTTTAGGAAAACAAGGGCTGAAAAAGAGGAAAGCTGGCAATATCTTCACACCGTAGTTCAGCACGTAAATGTAGGGATTTTTTCGTATGATAGTGCTGGTAACATTCACCTAATCAACAATGTAGCGCGTAGATTCCTGAACGCACCCCAAATGCACAATATCCATGAACTGGAAGGAAGTAACCCCGAAATGTACGAAATTATCGAGGAACTCAAAATTGGCGCAAGTACGCTATACCGCCAGAGTAGTGAGGCATATCTTTCTATGAGTTCGACCGAATTGCGCCTGCGTGAGAAAAGTTACAAGATTATCTCCATGCAAAATATTCAATCAGAACTCCAACAAAAGGAGATAGAAGCGTGGCAGAATTTATCAAAGGTTTTGCGGCATGAAATCATGAACTCTGTAACGCCCATTGCCTCTTTGGTAACTACGCTAAATGATATTTTGGCGGAAGAACTGATTTGGGAAAATGGTAGTTTAAAACTTTCTTCGAGTACCTTAGAGGACATTAGCGAGGGGCTGGAAACTATCCAAAGCCGCAGCAAAGCACTGATTAAGTTTATCAATACCTATCGTAGCTTTACTAATATCCCTATTCCGCAGTTTGAGATTGTCAGCGTACAAAAATTATTTGACCGCGTCAGTACGCTGATGTCAGCAGAGTTTGAGAAAGAAAATATTAATTTTAGAATGAGTATTGACCATAAAAATCTGGAAATGAATATAGACATAGAATTGATAGAAATGGTACTGATTAACCTGATAAAGAACGCGATAGAGGCTTTGTGTATCCAAGAAGAAGAAAAGCGAGTGTTGCTCAGAGGCTACCAAACCTACGACCACCACGTCATTATAGATGTTACAGATAACGGGCAGGGCATTATTCCAGAAGCATTAGACAGCATTTTTATTCCTTTTTTCACCACCAAGTCTGACGGTTCGGGCATTGGGCTGAGTTGGTCGCGTCAGATTATGCAGTTACACAAAGGCTCGCTGATGGTAAACTCCAAGTCAGGAGGACCCACCACGTTCAGTATGCGGTTTTAAAGAAAAAAGTTAGTGAAAAACAATTTTATCATGGCATCAATTATTTTATTTTTATGAAAGAAATTTTGAATCATCTCTTTGAATATAAAACACTTAGCAAAGAAATCTCCAAAGAAGTGCTTATCAATTTGGCGCAAGGACATTACAATAATAGTCAAGTTGCCTCTTTTATGACCGTTTTCTTGATGCGTAGCGTTACGGTGGAAGAATTGAGTGGTTTCCGCGAAGCCATGATGGAGCTTTGTGTGCCGCTTGATGTAAGTGCCTACAATACGATTGATGTGTGTGGAACAGGCGGCGATGCCAAAGACTCCTTCAATATCAGCACGATAGCAAGTTTTATCGTTGCGGGCGCAGGACAGATGGTCGTCAAACATGGAAATTATGGCGTTTCCTCAGTTTCTGGTTCTTCTAATGTATTACAGTATTTTGGCTACAATTTTACAAATGACAAAGAATTCTTAATCAATAAATTAGAAAGTTGTAACATTTGTTTCCTTCACGCACCTTTGTTTCACCCCGCCATGAAAAATGTTGCGCCAGTACGCAAAGAGCTTGGCGTGAAAACCTTTTTTAATATGCTGGGACCTATGGTGAATCCTGCCAACCCCAATAATCAGTTTGTAGGCGTTTTTAGCTTGGAACTGGCGCGCCTGTATGGTTATCTCTATCAAAGTTTGCATAAAAACTACACGATTGTCCATTCCTTAGACGGTTATGATGAGATTTCACTCACAGGAAACTTCAAAGTAATAGACAATCAAGGGGAAAAAGTATTACAGCCACAGGATTTATTTGCTCACCAATGCAAGCCCCAAGATTTGTATGGAGGCGAAACGGTGGAATTGGCGGCGAAAATTGTAGAAAAAATCTTGAACGGCGAAGGCACAAAAGTTCAAAACGAAGTGGTCATTGCCAATGCGACCTTAGCACTGAAAACGGCACAACCACACTTGACCATCGCGCAGGCAAAAGAAAAAGCAGATGATTCATTGATGGGCGGCAAGGCAAAAGCTACATTTTTGAAGTTGGTGGGGAATTAAAAAAGTGTTTTTTAAAGGAATTTCTTTTTCTTTCTATATTAGGCTTCTTATCAAAAAAAATATTTTTAAAAATATCTAATTACTTAATTATCAAAAAATTATGAACTTTATAGACCCACATATTCATTGTGTTTCACGTACCACAGACGACTACGAGGCACTTCGTCGCGCTGGCGTTGTGGCTGTTATCGAGCCTGCTTTCTGGCTGGGGCAGCCGCGCACTGAGGTTGGTAGCTTCAAAGATTATTACAGCACGCTGGTTGGGTGGGAACGTTTCCGCGCAAGTCAGTTTGGCATCAAACATTACTGCACGATTGGCTTAAACTCCAAAGAAGCTAATAATGAAGCACTTGCAGAGCAGGTCATGGAAATATTGCCACTTTTTATTTACAAAGAAGGCGTGGTGGGCGTAGGCGAAATAGGCTACGATGACCAAACGGACTTAGAGGACAAGTATTTTCGCTTGCAGTTAGAGCTGGCACGCGAGGCAAATCTCCCTGTGCAAATCCATACGCCGCATCGCAATAAAAAGGCAGGCACGAGCCGCAGCATGGACGTTTGTATAGAGCATGGCATTGCGCCTAACTTGGTAATTATAGACCACAACAACGAAGAAACCGTAAGGGAAACCTTAGACAGAGGTTTTTGGGCAGCGTTTTCCATTTATCCAAGTACCAAAATGGGTAACGAACGCATGGTAGAAATTGCCAAAAAATATGGTTCAGAACGTATTTTTATCAATAGTGCCGCAGACTGGGGCATCAGCGACCCGCTTGCTGTACCCAAAACTGCCAAATTGATGGCAGAAAGGGGAATTTCTGAAAAAGACATTCACCTCATTTGTTATCAAAATGCCTTTGATGCCTTTGCCCAAAGCGGACAAATGCACGAAAGCGATTTCATTACCGAGATTGACCAAACGGAACGATTCAATGGAAATTCTATCTTGCGTGGCGGACGCGACCCCAAAATGGAAAAATTAGAAAACAATATTATTAAATAGTTGAAATTAAACTACTTATCACCTCTGGGCATTGGTAAATTCAAATAAGAAAAGAGGTTTTGAGAAAATATATCAGTCCTTCCATTTTTTGGGAAAGTGGAAGGGCAGATGTTACACCTTTACTTTTGTAGATATTTTTCTTTTCAGCACCAAGCATCAGCAGTAGAGATGTAAACACCGCAAAACTACATAGAAGCTACCTTTTTCGTTACCCAACTACAACCCAATAATATACCTATGCAATATTTCATCTCATACCAGCTTCCTCACAGACATTTCATTGATTTAGAGCTACATATCACTAATATTCAATCTTCTGAAATAGAAATTCAGCTTCCTGCATGGCGCGCAGGAAGGTATCAACTACAAGATTACGCCAAAAATATCCAGCGTTTTTCCATCACAGACCAAAACGACCAAGCTGTTCATTTTCAAAAAATTACAAAAGACCGTTGGAAAGTTTTTACGAAAAATATAGATTCTATCAAAGTCAAATACAACTACTTTGCCCAGCAATTAGACGCAGGCGGTAGCTGGCTTGACGAAGATTTATTTTATGTAAACTTTGTAAATTTTTTACTCTATGTCGAGGGAAGGATAGAAGAAAAATACGAGCTAAATATTTCATTACCAAATCACTACAAAGTAGCTTGTGGCTTAGGGCATACCATAGTAGATTCAACAAACGCGCCAAACAAAGTAATCCAACTCAATGCCTCCAATTTCTATCAAGCAATAGACGCTCCCTTGCTTGCGAGCGCGGAAATCCAGCACCAAAGCTACCAAGCAGAAAATACAGATACTATTTTTCATCTTTGGTTTCATGGGGATTGCCAGCCCGAATGGGTAAAGTTAATTCCTGATTTTAAGGCATTTACATACAAACAGGTCAGTATTTTTGGCGATTTCCCTGAGCAGGATTATCATTTTATTTTCCTGATTCCAGATACGCCTGTGTATCATGGAGTCGAACACGCCAACTCTACGGTCATCGTGCTTGGGGAAGCAAGCAAATTTAATGAACCTTATTTTTACAACAATGTGCTGGGCATTGCCTCCCACGAACTTTTCCACGCTTGGAATGTGTGCAAAATTAGACCAAAAGAATTAATGCCTTATGATTTGACCAAAGAAAATTATTTTAGAACGGGCTTCGTAGTCGAGGGGATTACGACTTTTTACGGCGACTGGCTCTTGGCAAGAAGTGGAGTGTGGAATAAAGAGCTATATTTCAGCGAGTTGCAGCTATTCCTCAAACGCCATTTCTATAATTTTGGGCGTTGGAATATGTCAGTGGCAGATTCTTCTTTTGATTTGTGGCTGGACGGCTATGTGGCAGGAATCCCGCATCGCAAAGGTTCTATTTATGTAGAAGGCGCAGTGGCGTGCATGATTCTCGATTTGGAAATACGACAAGCTGCTGATAATCAGCACAATATAGACAATGTATTGAAATTGCTTTGGGAAAGATTTGGTAAAAGACAAATTGGGTACACTGCCACAGATTACATCAGCTTGGTGAATGAGGTAGCAGGAAAGAACATGAAAAGTTATTTTGATGATTGTATTTTTGGGACAATAGACTTGGCAGAAAGATTGAATAATGCTTTACAAATTATTGGTTGTGAATTAGTTACAAAAAACAATGAAAATAGTTATGTTCATATTTTTGGTTTCATTGCCGCTTTGCGAAATAGTGAATTGATTGTGGAACTGATAGAGCCAGACTCTCCCGCCGATAGAAGTCTTACACTCAAAGATAAGATTTTATTAATTGATAATCAGGAAGTTATTTCAGAAGAAGGTGTTTTAATAAATGATTTATTGGCTGAGAAAACAGTTGCCACACTTACCGTCAGTCGACATGGAAAAATTAAAGAAATCGTGATAAAAGCAGATGGCAAAGCGTATTTGCCTGACTATGAGGTCAAAGAGATAGAGAATAAAACAGAAAAACAGGAAAAAGCGTTTGAAAACTGGCTCAGGAGCTAATTTCCGATTTCGGACAAAAATGCTCAATTTCGCGCAGTTTTTTTTAATATTAATTCATAAATATTTGATTATGTGCGTTTTAAAATTTGGTATTTGATTTGAATAGCTATTGTTTCTAATGAGAGATTCAGTTTACACATTCTAAATCAAAAATTTATGTTCAGAAACTACTTTAATATCGCCCTCCGCAATATCTTGAAGCACAAGGTATTTTCTTTTATCAATATTTTTGGCTTGGCAGTGAGTATGTCCGTTTGCCTGCTCATTATGCTCATTATTGCCGACCAAAAAAGTTATGACCAATTCCATACAAAAAAAGATAGAATTTATAGGGTAAATACTTGGGGGAAGAATGGACAAGATTTTAAAACAGCAACTTCTACCCTGCCTTTGGGCGAAAAACTGAAAAAGGAATATACAGGCATAGAGCAGACTGCAAGTTTGGTCAGGGGCTTTGGTGGTGATGTTTTTTATAACGAAAAAATTGCCTCTGGAGGAGGTTATTTTGCCAATGGAGGTATTTTCAAAATTTTTGACTTCGAGCTTTCCAAAGGCGATAAAAATACTGCCTTACAAAATCCTTTTTCTTTGATAATCACAGAAGAAATTGCTGCTGAACTATTTGGCAATGAAGACCCTCTGGGCAAATCTGTCAAATTTAATGACAAAGGCATAGGTCCTATTGAACTTGAATCTGGATACAGAGAAACCGAATATGGCGATTTTGTGATTACAGGGGTGATGAAAAAACCCGCAGGTAAAACGCACTTGCCCTTTAAAATGTTAGCTTCGCTCTCTACACTCCCTATTTTGGGCAAAGAAAAGAAATTGGACTTTACTGAAAATGATTGGGATAATGCTTGGACAAGCTATACCTACGTGCTGATGGAAGAAGGGAAAACCAAAACGGACTTGCAAACTGCACTCACCCAAATCTCTGAAAACCAATATACAGCCAAAGCACCCAATCAGTTCGATTTCAAAGCAGAGGCATTGGCTGACATCACGCCCTCCGACCCTATTGGCAATCTTACCAGCCTTACCGTACCTAAAATTGTATTGGTAGTGCTGTCTGTATTGGGGCTAATCGTCATGTTATCAGCGTGTTTGAACTATACGAACTTGTCCGTAGCTCGCGCGCTCACTCGCGCCAAAGAAGTAGGAGTTCGCAAGGTGGCAGGTGCTTCTCGTCGCCAAATTTTTATACAATTTATCATAGAGGCGGTTGTGATTTCCTTGTTTTCACTTGTACTATCTATCTTTTTCCTCAATTTGTTGAAATTTACTTTTGCAGATTTGTGGCTAAACCAATATTTGAAAATTACTTTTGATGAAAATATTTATATCTTCTTCATTTTCATAGTGTTTGCTGTTCTCATAGGTGTAATAGCGGGCGCACTACCTTCCATCTATATTTCTGCGTTCAGCCCTATTCAGGTCTTGAAAAACTTTGCAGGTATGAAACTGTTTAAACGCATGACGCTTAGGAGGGCATTGCTCATAGTCCAGTTCTGCATCTCCTTAATTTTCATTAT
>JAAFJS010000133.1 GCA_013298985.1 Cytophagales bacterium | reverse complement strand
ATGGCGAGGGTGGTTTTGCCCACACCCGCCTGCCCCCAGAAAATCATGGAATTAATTTTCTGGTTTATTAGCATTTTGCGAATCACTCCATGCTCGCCCACCAAATGCTTTTGCCCTATAAAGTCTTCTAAGCGTTGGGGGCGGAGGCGTTCTGCTAAGGGAGTAGCCATTGCTTTACAAATTTTAGGGTGATGGGACTACCTCTACTGCTTCTTTTTTCTTCCCATTCAGAATGTTTATTACCTCATTTTCAAAGTGTTGGATAAAGTCTGCAATTTTCATCATTCCCAAATCACCCTCTCCTTTTTTGCGAACAGAAACTGAGTTTTCTGCTTGTTCTTTTTCGCCCACTATCAGCATATAAGGTATCTTTTTAACCTCTGCATCACGAATTTTCCGCCCAATTTTTTCATCTCTTTCGTCCATAAAGCCGCGAATGTCTTTTTCTTGCAAACTCAAAAACAATTCTTTGGCATAATCATGGTATTTTTCAGAAATTGGTAGTACCGCAATCTGCTCTGGCGCAAGCCAAAGGGGGAAATTGCCCGCGCAATGCTCTATCAGCACCGCCACAAAGCGTTCCATCGAGCCAAAAGGTGCGCGGTGAATCATCACAGGTCTATGTTTGAGATTATCAGCCCCTGTATATTCCAGTTCGAAGCGTTCAGGTAATTGATAATCCACTTGGATAGTGCCTAATTGCCACTTGCGCCCCAACGCGTCTTTGACCATAAAATCTAATTTGGGACCATAAAATGCCGCTTCATCATATTCTACAACGGTTTTGAGTTCTTTTTCTGTTGCTGCTTCTGTGATTTGTTGCTCGGCAAGTTCCCAAAGTTCTTCTTTCCCCAAATACTTACTACGGTCAGTTTGGTGGCGAAGAGAAATCTGCGAGGTATAGTCCTCAAAACCAAGCGCATTGAACACATATAAAACCAAATCAATTACTTTTTTGAACTCCTCTTTCACTTGGTCAGGGCGACAAAAAATGTGAGCATCGTCCTGCGTAAATCCGCGTACGCGTGTAAGCCCATGCAATTCCCCGCTTTGCTCGTAGCGATAGACCGTCCCAAATTCTGCATAGCGAATGGGTAAGTCCCTGTAAGAGTGAGGTTTAGATTTATAGATTTCGCAGTGATGCGGACAGTTCATTGGTTTCAACAAAAACTCCTCATTCACGTCAGGTGTTTTGATAGGTTGGAAAGAATCTTTGCCGTACTTTTCATAATGCCCAGAAGTTACATAGAGTTGCTTGCTCCCAATGTGTGGCGTTACCACTTGCTGATAACCAGCTTTGACTTGTGCTTTTTTCAAAAAATTTTCTAATCTTTCGCGCAATACTGCGCCCTTGGGCAACCAAAGCGGTAAGCCCGCCCCTACTCTTTCAGAGAAAGTAAATAGTTCTAATTCCTTGCCCAGCCTGCGGTGGTCGCGCTTTTTTGCCTCTTCCAAGAAGGTCAAATATTCCTCTAATTCCTTTGCCTTGGGAAAAGTAATTCCGTAGATGCGCGTGAGTTGCTTGTTTTTCTCATCACCTCGCCAGTACGCACCCGCCACATTGAGCAGTTTGATGGCTTTGACAAAACCCGTATTCGGGATATGAGGTCCTCTACACAAATCGACAAAATTGCCTTGTGTGTAAAAAGTAATACTTCCATCTTCGAGTCCTTCCAAGAGTTCGAGCTTGTAAGGGTCAGCCTTTTGAGCAAAATACGTAAGTGCTTCATTTTTACTCACTTCCTTCCGAATATACTCGCTTTTCTGCTTGGCAAGCTCATTCATTTTTTCCTCAATTTTCACTAAGTCATCAGAGGAAAAAGGCTGTCCGTTAAAGTCCACGTCATAGTAAAAACCATGGTCAATCGCAGGTCCAATCCCAAACTTGGTATTGGGATAGAGAGCCTCCAAAGCCTCAGCCATGAGGTGGGCGGAAGAGTGCCAAAAAGTTTTTTTGCCGTCCGTATCGTTCCAAGTGAGTAGCTGAACGGAGGAATCTTGATGAATAGGGCGAGAAGCGTCCCAGATTTCGCCGTTTACTTTGGCGGCGAGTACATTGCGCGCCAGTCCCTCGCTGATGCTCAGGGCTATTTGCATGGAGGTAGCTCCCTGTTCGTACTGCCTGACCGAGCCGTCAGGTAAAGTAATGTTAATCATTGGTATAAAAAAATTTGGTGAAGGTCTTGCCTACAACTGCAAGACAAAAATTGTAAGCCACAAAGGTAGGAAAAAAAATGAATTAGAAAATTTGATAACTCCTCTTTTGTAAGTAGGCAAAATTATAATAGTTTTACAAAATTTGTGGGTGTTATGTTGCAAATGTTATGCAAGCATACTAATTTTAGCGCAAGAAAAATTTATGAATAGCGTTGCAGGTGTTGCACACCGCGTTCACACGCTGCAACGGCGTTTTAATACTCTTTGCTCGATACGGATAAAAAAGATGGAGAACCAAATTAAAAATTTAGAGATACAAAATTTCAAATCTATCAAGCACTTGCAAATGGAGTGCAAGCGGGTGAATATTTTTATAGGTGAGCCTAACGTGGGGAAGTCCAATATTTTGGAAGCGTTGAGTTTGCTGGGGGCTGGATTTGAAACAAATTATGAGAAGTTTTTGTCGAGTTTTGTTAGGTATGAGAATTTTAGAGATATTTTTTATGATAAAGACTTAACCAAAGATATTCAAGTAATTACAGATAATTTTTGGGGACTTATTCATTATCATCATAACAATATGAATACTTGTAGTTTTGTTATTAGTGGCAAAAAAAGTTTAAAAACAGAAATTCAAAATCTAATTGTCAAAGAAAATGTATCTTTAAAAGATATTGAGAATGAATTACAAAGACTTTATCTCAATACCGACATAACTCCAATGTATCGATATATTTTTCAAAATGGAGCAGCAAATCAAAATTTATTGAATTTTTCAGCACCTATAAGGAAATATGATTTTAAGCATTTAGCTGATTATTCCAATAAATTTCCTTCATTCTTATTACCTCCTTTTGGAGATAATTTACTTTCTATACTATACCAAAATAAAACTTTATTTAAAGAAGTTGGTAGTTTTTTTGGGAAATATGGTTTTAGACTTGGGATTGATTTAGATGAAAATAAGTTAAAAATTCAGAAAAGTGTAGATGAGTTTTCGTTTATACATTTTCCTTATTCCTCCATGGCTGACACACTACAACGCATCATTTTCTACTTAACAGCCATAGAATCTAACAAAAATTCTGTTTTACTTTTTGAAGAACCAGAGGCACATTCTTTTCCGCCTTACGTGGGAATGTTAGCAGATAGAATCGCACAGGACGAAGATAATCAGTATTTTATCGCAACGCATAGTCCTTTGCTTTTGGATTCAATCATAGAAGGCACAGCCAAAGAAGATAGAAATATTGTGATTACTTATTTTAAGGATTATGAAACAAAGATTAAGGTGTTAAGTGAAGTAGAAATCAAGGAATTTTTAAATGACAAGATAGACCTTTTTTATAATATTAACCGATTTATTGACGATTATGTATCACCTTTCGCAGATTAGATTTCTTCCAGAATGTCATGCTGATACCTTAATTGTCCAGATTTTCAAAGTTCCAGAAAACTTAATTCGTCATAAAAAAGGGATTCATAAAGTGGCAAGTGAGATGAGCAATTTTGATGATTCGAGAGTAAAATTGGTAGGAATAGTAGATGACGATAAGAAAAATGTACCTGACTATTTTGCTGATTTTCAGGTATTAAAAAGAGAAAATGATTTGTTATTAAAGCAAAAATCTAATACAAATCACTTTCTGATAGTAGTAAGTCCTGAATTGGAGGCTTGGCTATTAGATTGTGCTAAATCAGTCAATATCAATCCAAAAGATTTTAGTTTACCAGAAAATCCCAAACAACTACATCATATTACATCAGATGTGAATTTGGAAAATAATAAAAACTTTATCAATTTTTTGAAAGCAATCAAAAATGCACAAGCAAGCCCTTTTATTACTATGGAAAATTGGCTCAAAGAGTTTTTAGAAAGTTGAAAATGAAGTAGAACATGAAAATAATTTTATCAGTTATCTTTTTTATGATTTCAAATCTGGCTCTTTGCCAAGAACTTTCTGAAAAGGAGAAATATGAGGTTTTTTCAAGTTTTCTGAAATATTATAAGAAAGAAAACCATAAAGGTAGGTTAAGGCATTTAGTAGTAAAAGAGATAACGCATTATAATAGAAACAGTAGTGATGGTAATTATATTAAATGGATAGCAAAATCATTACAAAGCGATAAAATGAAATATTGGGATTTAATGCCTCGTATAATTAATCGTGATGAAATAAGTTTCAATGAGTTTGTCAAAGATACATCATGGATTTCTTTGCTTATTAATTTAGATGAAAAAATACAGTTAGATTATTTTATAAAAGATGAATTTAATACCTCAATAAAGATAGAAGTTATCAGTTACAATAATTTTCTTAGTTTTTTTAATGATGATATTGATGAAGGATGGAATAAATTTTATAAAAAATACCCCAAAGCAAAAGCTGTTGTTGAATTTTCCAATATTGTACATAATAATGAATATGTTATATTTTACTTTGCAGAAAATCGTAATGGATTCTACGGGAGTGGCAAATTAGTCTTCTTTCATAAAAAAAATAAAAAATGGAAATTGTTCGCTTTACTTAACTTATGGGTATCATAAATATCAAAAACGATTCAACAACTAACAATTAACTATATAACTATTCAACAATCTAACTATTTAACAATCAAGAAAGCATAAAATTAAAGCATGAAAAATCGTAGCATAAAAAAAGTAGCCGTTTTGGGTTCAGGCATTATGGGGTCGAGAATCGCCTGTCATTTTGCCAATATCGGCGTAGAAGTCCTCTTGTTAGACATCGTTCCCTTCGAACTTTTGGAGGCGGAAAAAGCAAAAGGCATGACCATCGAACACCCTGCTGTTCGCAATCGTATTGTAAATGAGGCATTTACCAATACTATGAAGGCAAGCCCTGCGGCGGTGTTTACCCCTGCGGTGGCAAGTTTGGTGAAATTGGGCAACTTTACTGACGACATGAAGAAAATCGCTGACTGCGATTGGGTTTTGGAGGCAGTCGTAGAGCGTTTGGACATCAAGAAAAAGGTGTTTGAAGACGTAGAAAAGTACAGAAAAAAGGGAACACTCATCACTTCTAACACTTCGGGCATTCCTATGCACCTGATGATTGACGGCAGAAGTGAGGACTTCCAAACGCATTTTTGCGGTACGCACTTCTTCAATCCGCCACGCTATTTGAAGCTATTGGAAATTATCCCTTCGCAAAAAACTTCATCAGAAGTCGTTGATTTTCTGATGATTTATGGCGATTTGTTCTTAGGAAAAGACACCGTACTTTGCAAAGACACCCCTGCTTTTATTGCGAACCGTATTGGCGTTTACTCAATGATGTCGGGTATGCACAACGTAGCAAAATCGGGCTTGACGATTGACGAAGTTGATGCACTGACGGGACCTGTGATTGGCAGAGCAAAATCGGCAACTTTCCGTACCTCCGATGTAGTAGGTTTGGATACTACCATCAACGTTTCCAATAACTTATACGCTACTTTGGTGAATGACGAAAGCAGAGAAATGTTTGTTTTGCCCGAAATAGTGAAGGAATTGCAGAACCGCAAGTGGCTCGGCGACAAAACAGGACAAGGCTTTTTCAAGAAAACAAAAGGTGATGGTGGCAAGACAGAAATCTTGACCTTAGACCTGAAAACTTTTGACTACGTTCCTCAACAGAAAAAAGTGAGTTTCAAGGCTTTGGAAGCAACCAAAGAAGTAGAGAATTTGAAAGAAAGAATCGTACAACTCATTAATTTTGAGGACAAAGCAGGCGAATTTTATCGTGCAACTTTCTACGATTTATTCAAATACGTAACATACAGAATCCCTGAAATTGCAGATGAATTGTATAGACTTGACAAGGCGATTTGTGCAGGTTTTGCTTGGGAATTAGGTCCTTACGAAACTTGGGATTTATTGGGCGTGAAAGAAACTTTGGCGAAAATGGAAGCAGCAGGGCAAAAACCTGCGGCTTGGGTCAGCGAAATGTTAGCGGCAGGGAACGAATCGTTCTACAAAGTGGAAAACGGCGTTCGCAAGTATTACGACATTCCAAGTAAATCGTACAAAACGATTCCTGGCACCGAAGGTTTCATTATTTTGGATAACATTCGCAAAACCAATAAGATATGGGGCAACGCAGGCGCAACCATGTTCGACTTGGGCGATGGCATTGCGGGCTTAGAGTTCCACTCCAAAATGAATACTTTTGGGCAGGAAGTCTTGGAAGGGCTAAACACTGCTATCACGAGGGCAGAAGTAGAATTTAGAGGCTTGGTGATAGGCAATGATGCTCCTCAATTCTCTGCGGGCGCAAATCTTTCTACGGTTTTCATGTATGCAGGTGACCAAGAGTGGGACGAAATCAACATGATGATTGCCTACTTCCAAAATTCCATGATGCGAGCAAGATTTTCGTCTATCCCTGTGGTAACTGCCCCTGCGGGCTTGGCTTTGGGCGGCGGTTGCGAGCTAAACCTACACGCTGACCACGTTCAGGCGCACTGCGAACTGTACATCGGTTTGGTGGAGTTTGGCGTGGGCTTGATACCTGCGGGTGCGGGAACGAAAGAGATGACTCTCAGAGCATCAGACAGTTACGCCAAAGGGGACGTAGAACTGAACCGCTTGCAAGAATATTTTATGAATATCGCCACTGCCAAAGTAGCCACCTCTGCCGAAGAAGCAAGGGGAATGGGCTATCTCAAAAAGAATGACGAAGTTACGCTAAACCGCACTCGCCTCCTCGCTGATGCAAAGCGCAAGGCAATAGAACTCGCAGAAGATGGCTACACGCAACCTGCACAGCGTAAGGACATTAAGGTATTAGGACAAACCGCCTTGGCGGGCTTCTACGCAGGGGTAAACGGTATGCTTTACGGCAGCTACATCTCCGAACATGATGCAAAAATCGCCCACAAATTGGGCTGGGTAATGGCTGGCGGCGACCTCTCTTCACCAACTTTGGTTTCTGAGCAGTACCTTCTTGACTTGGAGCGTGAGGCATTCCTTTCACTCACTGGCGAAGCAAAAACTTTGGAGCGTATCCACAGCATTTTGTTCAAAGGAAAGCCGTTGAGGAATTAAGGGGGAGTGGTATAAAATGTATAATTTAAATGAGAAACTGTTCCACTTCTTGGGATAGTTTCTTTTTATTATATTCAGTCTATTTTTGATATAGCTATAACTTTTATATATTTGTAATAAAATAACTTTATAAATACTTATAAAAATCTGATAATGAGATATTTAGGAATAGATATTTTTTCTGGAGCAGGGGGAATGAGTGCTGGTGCTTTACAAGCAGGCATCAATATTCAGCTTGCTATTGATAATAATTTATATGCAGGCAAAACCTATAAAAAGAATCACCCAGAAACAAATTTTATTTTCGATGATATAAAAAATGTTAATCCATTAAATCATATAAATATAAATCCCTTTATTTTATTTGGGGGACCTCCTTGTCAAGGTTTTTCTCTATCAAATACACGAACAAGAAATGATGAAAATGAAAAAAATAAGCTTTTTAAAGAGTTTTTACGTTTTTTAGATGTTTTAAGACCTATTTGGTTTGTATTCGAGAATGTTGAAGGTTTTGAATTATTTAACAAGGGGAATACAGTAAAACTGGTAGCAAATGAGTTTAAAAACTTAGGTTATAACATATCTTTTAAAACTTTGTCTGCTTCTGATTTTGGTGTTCCACAGACAAGGAAAAGATTTTTCATGATTGGTAACATTCAAAATGTAGATTTTCAATTTCCTGTACCTTTATATTTAGAAAAGAAAGTAACTGTTTGGGATGCTATTTGTGATTTACCAATTTTAGAGAATGGTAGCAAAGTAGCGATTAGTAACTATCAAGATATTGAATTAAATGAGTATTTATCATATATTCGTCAGGACTCTAAAAATCCGACTCAAAATATTGTTTCTTGTAATGAAGATTATGTTATTGAGAGATATAAATACATAAAGCAAGGGCAAAACTGGAGGGCAATACCTGATGTATTAATGCAAAATTATAAAAATAAGAGAAATTGTCATAGCGGAATTTATAAACGCTTGGAAGCGAACAAACCATCTGTAGTTATTGCTAATTATAGAAAAAATATGCTTATTCACCCTTTTCAAAATAGAGGTTTATCTGTAAGGGAGGCTGCAAGACTACAAAGCTTCTCAGATAATTTTTATTTTGAGGGTTCTATCACACATATACAACAACAAATTGGCAATGCAGTACCTCCATTATTAGCAAAAGCTATTTTCGAGGCGATTATCAAACAGTCTAAATAATTTATGAAAAACAAACAAGATACATTACAATTTAAGTTTGATATAAGCACTTTCAAATTACTTGGTCGAGAACTCATTACAGATAAAATTACTGCCTTAGTTGAGTTGGTAAAAAATTGCTATGACGCAAATGCTGAAAATGTATGGATTTCTTTTATCAACAGTCAAGATTTAAAAAAAGGTAAAATCATTATTAAAGATGATGGTATTGGCATGAATGTTAATGAGATACGCAATAAATGGATGATTATTGGTACAAATAGTAAAAGAGAAAATTCTTTTTCACCAGAACCGTATAGCCGCAAATATGTTGGAGAAAAGGGCGTTGGTAGGTTTGCAGTTGACAAATTGGGTTCTAAATTAGTGATGACTACTAAAAAAGCAACTGAAAATGAAACAGTGGTTCTTACGATTGACTGGCGAGAGTATGAGGAAAAAAATAAAATTCAGAGTCTTTTTTCTTTTGATTCTATAGATAAAACTTATTTTACAGATGTGAAAAATGATTATGAAGTTAAAGCCACTGAGGATAACTCGCATGGTACGACCTTAGAAATGACTTTTTATAATACTGAACATATTTGGACTGATTTAGATATTAGGCGTGCAGAAAAAGAACTATCAAGGTTGCTTGTTCCTTACGCAAAATTGAAATATCCATTTAATATTTGTATTAAAACAAACGAAAATATAGGTTTTGAACAAATTAAAGTAGCTTCTTTAGATAAGCACGCAACTTATCATTTTCATTTAGATTTTGATATTGAAAATAATACGCAACAAATCGTCAAATTTGATAAAGAAACAGGAGAATTAAAAACCATTGAAAGTGAAATAGAAAAGTTTGGAGGGATTACGCTTGATTTCTATTATTATGACGAAAATGCTAAACGCAGATTTAAAGATACCTATAAAAATTATACAATTGATGGCATAAAAGTATATCGTGATGGGCTTTTGGCTACACCTTCTGCTGAAGACTCTGATGATATAAAGACACAAAGAGATATTTTTGGGCTTGATAAAAGACGTTATGGTGGCTTTTTTGATAAGGTTGGTAATAGAGATTTAATTATTATTGTGCAAATAAGCAAAAATAATAACCCTAATATTATAGATGCAACTAATCGTCAAGATTTTATAGAAAATGAGCAAAGTAAAATTTTTAAAGATTTTATTATTCGTCAAATTTTTGAATTTGAAAAGTCTTTAAAATCAGATAAGAAAAAAGTTACCACAGATACTAAAATACAGTTACAAGATTTTAGAAAAGATGTTAAAACTGTAAAAGATGAACTCAAAAATATATATCAAAATATAGATAAGAGTAAAAGTGCAGATAATGTAGCATTAAAACCCTTATTGGATATTTTAGAAACTCAACTTGACAAAATTTCACAAACAACAAGTAAAGCATATAGACAAATAGACCAACTGCAAAAAGAGGAAATTCGCAAAGATAACCTATATTTAAGTTTGATGTCTTTGCAAAACTATTCACTGGAAATTTCCCACATGGTAGGCATTGTGATAGGAAAAATTAAAAGAAATGCTGAGTACATTAGGGATAATATTACTAAGCCTGAAAGAATTGCAAATAATATCCGTTTTGCCAGCAATATTTTTACAGAAATGGAAAAATTAGACAAAGGCGTGAGATTTTTATTGAGTTATGCTGATGCCAATAAAGATTTTGTAGAAATAGATATTAAATCATTAATCGAAAAGCTATTTACAGAACATTATAAAGAAATTCTTGATTTTGAGGGCATTACACCAATAATAGAAATTCGTAATACAATAATTCTTCTACATAATTATAAATTTTTTGAAGATATTTTTGAAAATTTAATTAATAATTCTATCAAAGCATTAGCAGGTAGAGAAAATAAAATCATCAAATGTAGTGCAAACATTGAGGATAATAAGTTTATTATTACCTTTTCTGATAATGGTATTGGTATTGAAGAAGAAATACAAGACCGTATTTTTGATATGTTTTTTACCACAACTTTGACACAGCAAGGGTCTGGTATGGGTTTGTATATCGTGCAAACTCGTTTGGATTCAGTAAAGGGTAGTATAGAGTTAATAGAACCTGAATTTGAAACAGGGGCAAGTTTTAAAATAACACTTCCATTAAACAAATAACAAAATATGGCATTATCACAAACACATATTATTATCATTGATGACACTACACAAGACGATGAGGCTCTGATGGAAGTATTAAGAGAGCATTATGAATTTGTGCATTTATTTGCCAAAGGTTCAGAGTGTCTAAAATACTTTAAAGATGCGAATAATCTAAATCAAAATAATTTGGTTTTACTTGATATTCAATTACCAGAAATGAAAATGTCGGGACATGAAACATTAGCAGGTATTCGTCAAATTTCACACCTAATTCCTGTTATATTATGGACAAATGCAGATAGGAAAGATGAGTTTGGTG
Organism: Cytophagales bacterium; assembly: GCA_013298985.1. Taxonomy (GTDB): domain Bacteria; phylum Bacteroidota; class Bacteroidia; order Cytophagales; family Thermoflexibacteraceae; genus Thermoflexibacter. The sequence continues at coordinate 6,273 of JAAFJS010000133.1, read as the reverse complement.
ATTTTATTAATAATGAAGCCAATGGTTTTATTGGAAAATCTGCTTCAAGTCAAGAAATCCTAAATAAAATTCAAGAAATTGAAACTAAACACATAAAGAATAATGGTATTTCAGCAGCCTTAGAAAAATGGATTTATCGCCAAGAAAGAGGTAAATTAGATAAGCCTTACCTAATAGAAGCAAATGGCAAAGCATATACCTTAAATGATTTGCTACGAGAAATCCGTTTACAAACAGAAGTTGGTAGAAAGTTTGAAACGGATGCTTATGATATGCTAATTGATATTCTAACTGATAAACAAGCAGAAAATAATGGCTAATATACATACAATTTTTGCTTTTGATACTTCTGATAGTAGTATGGGGCAGTTTTTTGATAATACTCTTTTAGATTTATTACCTGAATTTTATAAAAATAGCTTTTTTAATATTTTTCAAATAACTGGAGATAATTTTGAGCGAAGTACATTAGAAGATTCTTTTAGTCAATTAAATGGTGAGAAATTCATATTCATAGCTTATGCTCATGGCAGTAACGATGCTATCTTGTGTTATGATAGCCATGAAAAAATTATAATTAAAAATGTAAATTGCTACTTTTTAGGAAATTCTCTCGTTTACACTTTTTGTTGCCACATAGGTAAAGAGCTTGGAGAGCATTTGGTATCACAAAATGCTCTAACCTTTATAGGCTATGATAGTGAAGTTTCTTATATTATAGGACTTGAACAAGAGTTTATAGATTGTGCAAACTTTGCAATAAAGGCATTTTTAATAGGTGATACTATTGATGTTGCTGTGAAAAAATCAAAAAAATATCATACTGAAGTTCGTAATAATTTAACAAGCCCGATAGCAAAGATAACAATAAGTAAAAATAAAAATTCAATGGTTTTATTTGGAAAACAAGATTTAGTAATAGACGATTTAATAAATCCATAGAGAACAATTTTTACTTTTCTCCTTGATTTTGGGTGTAAAGTCCTTCTTTCACTCACTGGCGAAGCAAAAACTTTGGAGCGTATCCACAGCATTTTGTTCAAAGGCAAGCCGTTGAGGAATTAAGAGGTTGATTGTTAGGTAGATAAATAAGGAAGCAAACTTACAAAAAGTTTGCTTCTCTAAAAAAAACACTATCAAGTAAAAATTTTGATAGTGTTTTTTATTATTTTTGTTTTAGTAATCTTACATAATAATCCTATGAAAATCTTAATTTTTATATCATTCATCTTACTGACAAGTCGTTGTATTCCTAAAAAAGAAGATAATAATGTTACAAAACAACAGACTTCTATTGATTCGGTTTCTAAAATAAATGTCCCAGCAAAAGTTGATAAAGTAGAGAGCATAAAAATTCCTGATAATATGAGAAAAATAGAAGAACGCCTTATCAATTCAATGACCTTTGGAAAAAGAGGGGCAAATGACAAACAGATTAATAAGATATATGTGGCATCTGATACTGTTGATTATTATATAGCAGACTTTCCATATGTAGTTAATGATACGATTATGGAGGAAATTTTAAAAGAAGAAAATCAGGGTTATAATTCACAGCCTAATCAAATTTTATATACTAAGCTATTGGATATCATAGAATTAACCGTTCCAAAACAAAACTGTATTGGTGAAAGTAAAGAGAAATTTGATAATGTAGAACTTCTCAATGTAAACCTTGATGCAGATATTGAAAATGAAATTTTAGTTTATCTCAATATGCAAAATTGTCTAAGTCGAGCCTTACTCTGTGTACTCGATAAAAAAGATGAAAAATGGTTTGTGGTAGGGACTATTGAAAAGCAAATGAGATTTGGCAGAGAAGCCCCTCACCCATCTTTTTCTGTTAATACTTTTGCAAAAGTTATTTGCATCAATCAGCAATGGCAATGGGGCGGTGGTGGACAATCTTTTGACGAAGAAGTCTGCGAATATTACAAATTAATAGATGACAAATTGAACCTTTGCTTATTTCTTCCAAGCAATATTTGGTGGGGAAGTGGCATTGGCAATCCTTATCATTATCAAGTGAAATCCAATCCTCAATTTGTGAGCAAAAGCAAAATATTAGTAGAATTTGATTATCAGTTTAGAGTGGATGGAACATTATTAACCGCAATGGACACAAGTTTTAGAGATGTAGCATTAGAACAAGAAAGTAATATCATCATTTTATCAAAGAAAGAAATGGTATCTTATATTTGGAATGAAAAAGCAAAAAAATATAACCCTTACTTTAACCCTGAAAATCAACTAAATGAGCAAAAAATCCAATCCTTTTTCATTGATAGTGAAGTTTACTACAAAGAGGCATTTGCCAAAGATTTTCAAAAAGTAAAAACTAATGGTAATGAGTTACAAAAAAGGTTTTTTCAAAAGTTTAAAGATGCTTATAAAATAGAGTAATGTTATAAAATAAGGCATAAAGCAATAAATTACTCCCTTAACTACATTGCATTAATTGGATAAAATCCATAGCGTTTTATTTAAAGGCAATCTATTAATAATTTAAACCATTGATTATCAAACAAATAAATCAAGAATCAAATCAATTAGCAATTCATATCTCTTAGTTTGCTTCTTTTATCATAGAAAGTAGAAAACGAATTCCTCCGCAAAGAAATCGCCTACCAAAAAGAAATCATAGATTTGATGAAAAAGGAAAAGTAAATTTTTAGTCTAAAACTTTGGAGCGTATCGACAGCATTTTGTTCAAAAGCAAACCGTTGAGGAATTAAAAAATCTTAAAAAAAACCACACTGGTTTATCTAAAAAGTATTACATTTGCTTAAATGTAATACTTTTTTATGTTAAAATCACACATTAGAGATAGCCAAAAAATAGAGTTAGCAGATAGATTTCGCAAAAAAAATTTCAGCAAATATCTTTTGTCTTTAGACATAGAGAATTTGCGAGTTTTCAAAAGTGCTACCATTCGTTTTGATTATCCAATTACAGCTATTATTGGAGCAAATGGTAGTGGAAAATCTACGGTGCTGATGGCTGCGGGTTGCTTGTATAAAGAAATCAAACCCTCCTCTTTTTTTGCTAAAAGTTCATTTGATACAGGTTTACAAAAAACTAATATAAAATTTACATTAATAGATAAGAAGATAGATGCAAAAAATGATTTAAAAACATCTATTTCACATAAAGGTTTGCGCTGGGATAGAAAGCAGGCATTTGAAAGAAGTGTCAAATACTTTGGTGTAAACAGAACCGTACCACCGACAGAAAAAAGCAACTTGGCTATTTTACGCAATAAAAAAGTAAAACCTACACAAACAATACCCTTATCAGAAAATGAAATTAAGCATATTCGCAGGATTTTGGGCTTTGATAGCAACTATAAATATTGCAATTTTGATATATCAAAAAATCTATTTGTAGGCACTCGAGAAGATAGTACCTATTCTGAATTTCACTTTGGCGCAGGCGAATCAAGTATTGCAAGGTTGGTTTATGAATTAGAAAGACTTGATGATTATTCGTTAGTTTTGATAGAGGAATTAGAAAATGGTTTGCATCCGTTGGCAGTTATTCGTCTGGTTGAATATCTATTTGATGTTTGTCTTAGAAAAAAGCACCAAATTATTTTTACAACACACTCAAATTATGCTATTCAAAATTTGCCAAATGATTCAATTTGGTATTGTATGAAAGGGCAAATTGTGCAAGGAAAAATGGATATTGAGGCTCTAAGGGTTTTGCAGGGTGAAATTGATAAGCAATTAGTTGTTTTTGTAGAAGACGAATTTGCAAAAATATTCTTAGAAACTTTGTTGAGGCAGTTTGGTAAAATGGATTTATTAGATTTGTTAGATATTTATAAAATCGGAGGTAAAAATGAGATTATTAGCTATGTCAATTCTCAAAATAAAAATCCTGCTATAAAAGTCATTGCAGTTGGAGTTTTAGATGGAGATGTTTTGGAAACTGAATATAACAAAACAGAACAAAAAGACAAGTTTGCTAAATTACCGACAGATGGAAGGTCGCCAGAAATAGAAGTTTGGGGCAGTGTAGTCGATAACTTAGACATTCTAATTGCTCGTATAACAGTCAAATTAGGGCTTGCTATTGGGCAGCAAGAGTTTGTTAGGGAGAAAATTTTAGATACACAACGAGAAGTTTTAGACACACATATACTTTTCTCAACCTTAGCAGATAAGCTGGGATTGATGGCAGAAGTAGCAGTTATCAATGCTTTTATTTCCTCTTACACAGAAATACAAAATGGTAAACTCCGATATTTGGTGGATTTTTTAGAGAGTAATGTAAAGGTATAGCATTTTGTTTAAAGGCAAGCCGTTGAGGAATTAAGAGGGTAATTGAAATATGTGAAAGATGCTGTTATAGGTAAAACTTTAACAGCATTTTTTACTTTTGGTTATATTACTTCAAATTATATATCAATTATTCAGAAACATTCTCAAAATATTCTTTATATGCCCATCCTCTAAAATAATCGATTTGGTCATTATGAAATTGTATGTAAATCCATTTACGCTTTTCTTCTATAACTAATACTTCTTGACCTTCTGGAATTATACATAAAATTTTTGATTTTGAATTTGCACTATTTCTCAAATTTACTTGACAACTTGCTATTAAAATTACAGATTTGAGTTTCTTAGCACTAATACTTTTATCTATCATTTGAGGATAGTAATTATTTGTTATATTATTGATTATTTGAGGGTTATTTAAACTGATTAATGTACTAATAACAAAAGTTGTAACAGCAATTATAAGACCTGCAACACCTACATTATATGATTTTATAGAGGCTTTCCATGAATTTTGTTCTAATTGAGAGTTTTCGTCGCTTTGGGATAAATAATTAATCACAATTTGAGTTAATTTATCAACTTTTTCATTTAAGCTATAAAATTGATTATGCAATACCACTATTGACTCTTGAATAATCTCATTATCTTTTTCGTCTAATTCAATTTCATTGATAGCAATTTGACTAATCATATTAGCAAAACTATGATTGAGATTTAGCCCCCAATTATATAAATCATTATTATTCAAATGATTAGAAATCGCACTTAACCCTTTTAACAAATCACTTTGCAGTTGAAACTTATTGGTTAAGGATTCCTTAAAAATATCAGGAATAACAAACTGAAATGATGACTGAGGATAACTGCTTACTATTCCTGCAAATCCTGAAAAAGATTGTTTTAGGTTTTCACTTTGCCAAGATAGAGGTTGTAAAGGTGCAAATATATTCCTCATTTGCTCTTGGGTATCAGAAAAAGGGAGAAAATGACGAGCTGTCATTGTTTGTGATATATTTTGCAAAGACTTGTTCATTTGCAAAATTGGATTTTCATATAATTTTGTGGTTGATTCTAATGTTTTTGCTAATTCTGATAGGCTCATACTTTATATGTATTTTTTTATATAAATAAAACGTAAATATAAATTGAAAAGTTCTTTTTTTAAGATAATTTTAATTATAAATTTATTTGTTGTTCCTTTATTTCAGGAAAATAGCTACCAAGATTCAGTAATGTTTCCATACCATTTTGTTCAAAGGAAAGCCGTTGAGGAATTAAAAAATTGATTATCAGATAGATACAAATAGGTTTCTCAATACTAAATAATTGGTTTTGAGAAAGCGAAGCGTCGCACCGCAATCTGTTAGTTAGGGTAACTAATAGCACGAAAAGTTTGCTTCTTTTCAGAATCTTACAGGTTTTTAACTTAAAAATAAACTTCTAAACCCCTTATGTTAGTTAAAATATAAATCCCTTTACTTGTAAAAGGGGTTCACCAATTAAATAATTCAAGTAAATTGCTAATGTCAGAGAGGTGATTTTTGCTATTATTCTGTTTGTTAAACCCCGTCCACTTTTTGCTCTTGTAAATTGCAGGTTGAATTGACCAGCCAAAAGTGAGTTTGTTGTCTCGATTGTTTTACGGAAAATACCTAAAAATGCTTTTTCTGTTGGTGTGTTAGGCGCCTGATTTTCTCTTTTTTGTATCATAAGTTGATACTCTTGCGGATTTGCAAGCCTTTTTTGAAGCCCAACATAACCTTTGTCAAACAAAGTGAGTGTTTGTTTCCGATAAGTTTCTAATAATTCCGGGGCAACCACCACATCATGATGAGCCGAAGGAGCTAAGACATCATGAATACGAATTTTCGTTTTTTTGTACAATTTAAAATCGTGGCAAGCACCTTTTTCAAAATGAACACTGACAATTTGCTTTGTATCGGCATCTATAATCATTTGGATTTTGTGCGTATGATATTTTTTC
>JAAFJS010000128.1 GCA_013298985.1 Cytophagales bacterium | reverse complement strand
GCTATTACATTACTTATGGAGGTAGTTTCGAGAACTTACAAGAGGCAAAAGGCAGACTTTTTGTCGCTGTCCCTGTGGCTTTGGGCTTGATTTTCATGCTTTTATATTTTACATTTGGTTCTGTAAGACAAAGCCTACTTATTTTTACAGCCATTCCTCTCTCAGCGATTGGAGGCATTTTGGCACTTTGGCTTCGCGAGATGCCTTTTAGCATTTCGGCAGGCGTGGGGTTCATTGCCTTGTTTGGCGTATCCGTTTTGAATGGAATCGTGCTGATTGCGGAGTTTAATTTTTTGAAAAAACAAGCGAAAGATAAAACCCCATCAATGGTCAAAGACCTTGACAGTGATTTGGAAACAAATCCAACCACCAACAACCAGCAACTCACTACCATCATCATCGAAGGCACAAAAACGCGCTTGCGCCCTATCCTGATGACGGCGGCAGTCGCGAGTTTAGGATTTCTACCCATGGCACTCTCGCAGGGCGCGGGAGGTGAAGTACAGAAACCTTTGGCAACCGTCGTAATTGGCGGCTTACTTTCTGCTACCTTGCTAACACTGTTTGTTTTACCAGCTTTATATTTATTAGTAGAACGGTTTGTTGAAAAGAAAATGGACTTCTTGCGAAAGTAGCGATTTCTCCCTCTCAGAAGGAGAGGGATTAAGGGTGAGGCGTATAAAAAAACACTTTTGCAAAAAGTCTAAGAAAATAAGCCATAAAAAAAATTCTTGTAGGAAATCTTTAAAATCTAAAAAACATGAAAACAATAATTTTTTCAAATACATTTTTTCTTTTTCTCGCTTTGTCAGGTTGCGAAATGCTCACAGAAGAAAAAACAACCGCAGAAGCCACAGCAGAAAGCCAAGTGATAAGCACCAAAGTAGTGATGACAGAGGCTCAGTTCAAAAATGCAGGGATTCAGCTAAATCAAATTAGCGAACAGCAAATTAGTAACACCCTCAAAGTCAATGGAATGATAGATGTGCCACCACAAAACTTGGTCAGCATATCCATTCCCATAGGTGGCTTCGTAAAAATGCAAGCTGAAATTTTGCAAGGAACATCTGTAAGAAAAGGGCAAACGCTGGCAATCGTAGAAAATCCTGATTTTATCCAATTTCAGCAAGATTATTTGGATACACAAAGCAAGCTCGAATACGCCTCCGCAGACTACAAACGCCAAATGGAAATGCGTGAGGAAAATGTCAATTCAGTCCAAGTTTTACAACGAGCTACTGCCGAATACAAGAGCCTACAAACTCGACTCAAATCTTTGGAGCAGTATCTCAAAGCCATTGGCATTAGCGTTAATGAGGTAAAAAAAGGAAATATTACCAATCAAATCGCAATTTTTTCACCCATTGATGGCTATGTAACAGTGGTCAATGTAAATCAGGGCAAGCACGTTTCGCCCGCCGAAGTCATGTTCGAAATCACCAATACAGACCATCTACACGCCGAATTGAACGTTTTTGAAAAAGACATACCTAAGCTCAAAGCAGGGCAGAAAGTGCGCTTTTTACTCAACAATGATGACCATGAATACAAGGGCAAAATTTACCTTATCAACCACAAAATCAATGCTGACCGTACTGTAAATATTCACGTACATTTTGACCAGAGAGGAACAAGCATATTACCAAAAACTTTTCTTACCGCCTTTATAGAAACGGGTAGCCAGCCCGCGCTGACCCTGCCTACGGAGGCTTTTATTTTCTCGGAAGGTGCAGATTTTGTTTTTATTTATCTTGGAAAAATACAAAAAAGTAATGAATACGAATTTGAAATGATAGAAGTCAAAAAAGGCATCACCGAAAATGGATTTACTGAATTGATTTTGCCTCCAACTGCTGACTTGAAAGGCAGGCAAGTAGCGACCAAAGGTGCATTTACACTCATGGCTAAAATGAAAAATATTGGGGAAGAGGAATAAAACAAAAAGCTAAAAAAGTAGCACTTTCTCCTCTCAGTTAGAAAGGAGAAAGTGCTACTTTCGCAATCATTAAAAATGTGAATCTATTGTGAATCACATTTTCTTGCCTCATAGCACGCCCAAAAGAGAGGGCGTAAATGGTTCGTTTTGCAATAAAATAAGCGTCTATTCTTTCACAAAGCGATAAGGAGTAAACTCCACAAAATCGTCTGTGCTGACAATGACCGCCTTTACCTTGCCGTTCTCTACCTCAAAAGGAAACTCGCGCGAGCCACCAAAAATAGCATCTGAATAAGTACATAGAAAACGATTCGCACCCAAAGATTCCAACTTGCCCGTCAAGAAAGTGTGGTGGGCAAACTTCATTACCAATCCACCTTTTTCCAGTACGATTTGCATTTTTCCATACACTTCGTTTTTATAATCTCCTGTATATGAACTCAATGCCAATGCTGATTTTAGATTTAGTTTTACAGAGTCTTTTTTTGATTTTGTCCAATCTGCTTTTTCTTTTTCATCTTTTTGGTTGTATGACAAAAATAACTGATGGTAATTTCTGTAAGGCAGACCCAAATAAGCGTCAATAATTTCTTGTTTCAATGCCTCATAAAACGCGTTATTGGAATTATTGGTGAGAACAACAATGCCCAGTTTTTCGGAGGGAATCAAGGTAAAAGAAGAAACAAAACCATCTACGCCTCCTGTATGCGATACGATTTCTTTACCTTCGTAGTCCTGCAAAGACCACCCCAAGCCATAAAGATTGTAATTGGCTTTGTTAAACTGATGCCTACGCTTTCCCAGTACGGAGTGAATTTGCCTTGTTTTCATAATTGCTTTGTTTTCAATTATTTGTACCCCTTCAAATTTTCCTTCATTGAGCAAGGCAATAGCCCAGTTTGACATTTCTTTGACGGAGGAGGCGATGCTTCCTGCGGGGGCAATGTTATCAATATTAGGGAAATCAATTTTTACTATTTTGCCGTCTATGATAGCATGAGGAGTGGCTTTGTTGGTTGTTTTTGGGAAATCAACAGAAAGAGCAGTGGTCGTATTCATTTGCAAGGGTTTAAAGATTTTTTCTGTCAAAAACGCCTCCCAAGTTTGCCCATTGACGGCAGGAATTACCTCTCCCGCAGTCAAAAAAGCGGCATTGCAGTAGCCCCACTTGTCGCGAAAGCCATACATTGGCTTGATTTTGCTCATTCGTTGCATTACTTCTTTGCGGCTGAGGTTGGAACGCCAGTAGGTAAAATCGCCTTGGAAGGTTTCAAAACCAATACGGTGTGAAAGTAAATCTTTGATGCGAATTTCCTGTGTTGCCAAGGGGTTATACAGTTTGAAATCGGGCAACCACTTAGTAACTTTGTCGTCCAAAGAAAGTTTTTTGTCTTGCTCTAACATTGCCAAAGCAGTAGCCGTAAATGCCTTGGAGTTAGAGCCAATCATAAAAAGTGTATTTTCATCTACTTTTTCATTTTTCCCTACCTCTTTTGTGCCATAGCCTTTCATCAGCACGATTTTATCGCCTTTGACAATAGCCACTGCTACAGCAGGCAGCTGCCAATCTTTTAAAGCGCGCTGCACATACACCTCTAAACTATCCTTCACAAAAGCTGGTAAATCAGCACTTTGAGCAAAGGTAAAAAGTGAAGACAGTAAGCAATAAATAGTAAGTGTTAATTTTTTCATTATTTTTTTTAATTGCGAATATAAAAAAATCAAAGTACAAAAACACAACTTAAGCCTTGATAGGGTATCACATTTTCTTTCTTACCTCACAGTCCGCCTACAAAGCTATATTTCCCGCTTCAAAACCTACTCTTCTATTTTCAAATTTGGCATTACTCATTAAAATGAATACTAATATCCTGACTAATTGCCCAATCTTTTACTTGCTTATGCAAATTGCTTTGCTCAAATTCAGTAAAAGAATACGCGGTTCTAAAATGTGAAGAAATACCCTTTGCAGTAAGTCCATTTGAGTTTTGTGCATTAAGAAATAAAGCCAATACTTGCATAAAATCATGTCCATTACACAATTGAAAATGGTCATGATTATCGTCTTTTAGTGCTAAAACATGATTGAAAATGGTATCAATATCTGTAATTTTTGCATTTTTTGATTTTTGTGCAATTTTATCAACACATCTTTGATTATCAATCACACAGCTTTTAGGTTCAAAAATATCGCCCAATGTTACACCTTCAAAGGAAAATTCTAATGTATTTAATTCATTGTACCAGCGAAAATAACTAATAAAACGAAGGCTTTCAAGCAGTTTTTTACGAGTAATCTCGTGTTCTTCTTTTGATAAATTACAAAATTCGTATAAAATAGCACTAAAAGTTTGGTTGGAAGCTACCATCATCATTTCCATATCGTGCAAATCAGTGAGGAAAAGATTAGGAAGGTTTAGTTTTTTATTTTCCAAATGCAAAAAATCTGCATCACGAATCCCAATAATATGCTTGAATAATGGGCTTAATTCTTGTAAACTTTTTTCCAACCATAGCTTGCCACCTGCTATAGTTTCTATTTTAAGATTGGGGTGATTGTATAATTTCCGATACAGGCGTACATCACTATCTCCTTCCAACAGTACAAAAACCTTGTCCTTGCTTTTGGGGTGAGTGAAATCTAATCGCAATTCGTTGATTTTGTCGTGGTAGGAAAGATTCTCTTTTCTCATTGCATTTCTTGGGTTTCAAGGTTAAAAACCAAATCCCACCTATCATTGATAATTTGGGGTGAATGAGTAGCTACTATCACTTGCATTTTTTGCAAGGCGATGATAGCCAATATATCTTTCAAAAATTCTTTCTGCCAAGTAATGTGTAAGGAAATTTCGGGTTCATCTATCAAAACTAAAGTATCGGGCGTAGTTCTAAATATCAATTCATATAATAAAACAACTTCATGCTGTTCGCCAGACGAAAGGTCAGTCAAACTTAGCTCTTTGCCTTTATTCGTTACAAAGAAAAATCCTTTTTCTTTGTTGATTTTAATAGATTTGAAAGTAAAATGTTCGTTTATAATGCTTGTAAATAAGTGTAATCGTCTTATTAACGTATCAAAAAAACTTATTTTTTGTTCTATATCACTTAAATAAACAGATAATAACCTTGCGTTTTCTTTGCTATAAACAGGAATTTCCTGCTCACTCTCAGATAATCCGTATTTTTTTAACTTTGCTTGATTTTGTTGCAAAGTCTTGAAGCGACTTGTAAATTCTTTTTCATCTAATTGCTTTGTTTCAGAAAGAAGTCGTTTAGGGAAAGTGCTATCTAAACTGTTTGCAAACTCTGCCCCTTTTACGATAGCATCTGTCGTATTTTCTGATAACTCTTCTGCAAGCTGTGTAATTGTATATTCATCAAACTCTTGTATTAATCTTTGTTCCTCTATTAAGTAAGAAAAAGGCAGAAGTTCAAAAAAAGCATTTATTGATTTGGGAAAATTGAAAAGTTTTTTGTATTTATCAACAATGTAATTTGGCAACTTGAATCTTTCAACTATCTCTGACAGTGTGATTATCTCATTTGTACTTTCATTTTGCCACAAACCGTCATCTAATAAATTTAAAGAGTAGTATTTATTATTAATATAGTTAATTATCTGCACCATATCATCTTCATCAGCAGGCATGAATTGATGTTTAGTTACCTCTTTGCCTTCATAAAGATTGATATTTATTTTGCTTCTCTTTTCTTTGATTATCTCAATTTTTTGTTTGGTATCAAAATAAAATACAATTTGTTTGAAAACTAATTTTTGGAAAAATGAGAAGTTTTTATTAAACAAACTGTTTATAATATTCAAAATCATTGTTTTGCCAAAACCATTTGGCGCAGTGAGAATGAGTAAGTCCTCATGGTTTGCAAGGGGAATTTCATAATCAAACTGGTCAAATAGTCCTTTGATTTCTATTTTTTGGATTTTCATTTTATTTTCGTGTCAAATTAATTTAGTGAATCACCATACAAAAATATTTGTTATTTGCTATAAAACAAGCAATCAACTGCTTCTTTCTCTGTTTCGTAAAAAAAATAATCTCTGATTTTTGAGAAAATTACTTTCCCTAAAAACCAGAGATTCAGCAAAATAATTTCCTCTTTACTTATTTCCCCACAAAGCTATATTTCCCGCTTCCTACCTCAAAAACGGCTCTACCATTTTCAATCTTGACATTTTTTACCTCTTTGAATTGAGAAATTTTGATGCCATTTTCCGTCAAATTATCCACAGAAGTAGCAGGTAGTGAAATAGTTGCAGTCGTATTGATAGGAATTTCTATGTTAAAAGTTGTTTTTCCGTTTTCTGTTTTCCACTCCGAAACGATTGTGCCGTAATAGGTTTGCAGTTCAGATTTGGCGTGCGTAAGTTTGCTACCAAGATGTGGTTTAATGGTGATTTTTTTGTAGCCCACGCCACTTTCTTCGGTGTCTATGCCTGTTACTGTTCTATACATCCAGTCGCCAATCGCGCCGTAAGCATAGTGATTAAAGGAGTTCATGCTTGCACTTTGGAAGGTGCTATCAGGCTTTATACCGTCCCATCTTTCCCAAATTGTGGTTGCACCCATTTTGACGGGGTAAAGCCAGGAAGGATAAGTTTCCTGCATGAGTAAGTCGTAGGCTACGTCCAAATAGCCAAAGCGAGTAAGTACGTGGCAGAGATAAGGCGTTCCCAAAAAGCCCGTAGTCAGGTGATTATTATAGCTTTTCACATTTTCAGCCAAGCGTTCTGCGGCTTTCGGTCTGAGATTTTCGGGTAACATATCAAAGTTCAGGGCAAGTACATAAGCGGTTTGTGTACTGGAAACCAATCGCCCCGAAGAGGTCATATATTCCTTCATAAATGCTTCTTTGATGTTTTTCAGCAGTTCGGAATACTTGCTAATGTCATTTTGTTTTCCCAGAACTTTGGCAGTTTTGATGAGTAAATTGGTAGAATGAGCAAAAAAGCACTGGGCTATCAAGTATTTGTCTGTAACTGCCGCCCTGCCATCATTATCATCATCTGGTCGATAAAAAAGCCAATCTCCAAAGTGAAAGCCCTTGTTCCATAGATAATTTGTACTATTTTTTTCCATAAAGCCCACCCAAGATTTCATGCTTTCGTATTGATTTTCCAATATTTGTCTGTCCCCATACGCCAAATACATATCCCAAGGAATAATCGTGGCAACATCTGCCCAGCCTGCCGAGCCACCTGAGTTCTTGCCCAGCACATTGGGAACTACAAAAGGAACTGCTCCATCTGCATCTGCTTGGTCAATCGCAACATCTTTTAGCCACTTGGCAAAAAAATTGTGCGATTGGCGGTTAAAAGTGGCTGTTCGCGCAAATGCCTGTGCGTCGCCTGTCCAGCCTAATCTTTCATCTCTTTGCGGGCAGTCCGTAGGCACATCTACAAAGTTTCCGTTTTGCCCCCACTGTATATTGTGTTGTAACTGATTGAGTAGCTTATGGGAACTTGTAAATTCTCCTGTTTTTTTCATGTCAGAATACAGTGCCACTGCTGTAAAGTTTTCGGCTTTGATTTCTGATAAACCCACCACTTTGATATAGCGAAAACCCTGAAAAGTAAAATGTGGTTCAAAAGATTCCTCTCCTTCTCCTTTCAAAATATACTCATTTTTTTGCTTGGCGGCGCGCAGGTTTTCTGTATAAAAATTGCCTGCTTTGTCCAAAACTTCGGCATGAAAAATCGTAATTTTATCACCTGCATTTCCTTTGGCTTTGACCTGCACCAAGCCTACCAAGTTTTGCCCGAAGTCAATGACCTGTTCGCCTTTGGGTGTTTTAAAAATTTTGACAGGTTTGAAAACTTCTTTTTTCCGCACAGGTTCATTGTAGTTTGCCAATAAAGTGCCTTTGTAATCTGTGATTTGCACGCCTGCCCATTGGGAGTCGTTGTAAGTAGCTGTTTTCCAGCTTTTTTCTTCTTTGCGCGCATCAATCGTTTCGCCATTATAAATTTCAGAGTACAAAATACTTCCTGTGTTTGATTTCCAGTTTTCATCAGAAATCACCGTTTCTTTGCTTCCATCAGCAAAGGTAATTTCTAACTGGAAAAGCAGGGAAATACCTTTTCCATAAATATTTTTATTGTCATTCCAAGCCAAAGAGCCTCTGAACCAGCCACTTCCGAGCATCGCGCCTACGGCATTATCGCCCTGTTTCAAAAGAGAAGTTACATCATAGACTTGGTATTGGATGCGTTTTTGGTAAGCTGTCCAGAAAGGCGTGAGGTAGGCATCTCCGATGCGCGCTCCATTGAGAAAGCCCTCGTACAAGCCCTGCGCTGTAATGTACGCCATGGCAGATTTGACGGGCTTTTTGAGGTTAAAATTGCGGCGGAAATAGGGACTTGGGCGCATGGTCGTGTCTTCGTCAAAGCCTGCTTTTATCCATTTTGCCTTCCAATCACTCGCATTGAAAAAAGCCGTTTGCCAAAAAGCTGGCGCGCTCCATGCTGAGGCATTGCCCTGATTGTCCCATACACGCACCTGCCAAGTGTAGCGTTGGTTAGATTCCAACGCCGCGCCTTTGTAATCCACCAAAACAGACTGGTCAGAGGCAACTTTGCCCGTAGTCCAAACGGTTGTTTTTTCTTTCATCACCTTGATTTCGTAGGCAGTTTGCATCACATTGCGCTGTGAGGAAACCAATATCCAAGAAAAACGTGGTTGTTTGATGTCCAATCCTATGGGGTTGTTCAGATTTTCGCAAAGCAAGTTGCTCACAGAGAGTCCTTTGGATTGTGCAAAAGTGCTTGTGGATAAGCACACAATTAAGCACAATAAGCAAAAGTAAGAAGCTAATTTTTTCATTTTCGTATTTTAATTTAGTTTCAAAACAATCATTTCAAGCAGTGAAAATAGTAAATTTTCTTATTTAGGAAAGAGATAAGCTATTTAATCTAATCATTTTTCTTCTGTTTTTGCGCTAAAAACTTGAATCATTCTTTAATGCCAAATCTTCCTCTTTGGTTAATTGGGCATATTTGATAAAATTTGGGGCAGCAGCGCGGTTAAAAGACATCAGCATCACCATCAGCACGCACCAAAGTCCATAGAAAGGAAAACCTGTGAGCCAAAACGCAATGGTAGCAAATAGCCCTGCCCCCTCAAACATTGCCCATTTGATGAGCTTGCCCTGAAAATAAAGGGAAAGTTTGGCTTTGATTCCCTGCGTATTGTCCATTTTTTTCATAAAGATACTGAAAATAAAAACACCTATTCCTCCCTGCAATACACACACGAAAGGAACTATGTAGTTAAAAATTTCGGTCATTTCAGGGCTGGTGGGCTTGCTTTGCCCTTGTTTGAAACCAAGATAGGTGATGAGAAAAAAAATCAATATACCCGATAATAACGCGTAAAAAATGGTATTCAGCGTATTGAAAAAATGTGTAGGAGATTTAAAATTTTGTATCTTCTTCTGACTCATGTGATGTTGGAGATTATGATTGCAAAACTATTTACTTTTTACAAAATTATCTGATGTAAAGGTGGTAAATATGGAATTAAAAAGAGGTAATAATTTCTAAAATTTGCTGTCTAAATTGTATTTTTTGCTAACAAACTCAAATTCTTTTTTAACTCCTTGATAAAAAATAAGTTAAACAATAAACAAGCCGTTTCATTTCTTTTGTTTAAGAAATGAAACGGCTTAATACAACTTAAAAAGAAAATAATAAAGCTACTGCTAAAAAAATGAGATTGGGTTAGTAGCCTTCGTTTTGAGTCAGATTAGCATTCGATTTAATTTCGCGGTCAGGGATAGGGAATATCAATTTAGGGTCGCTAAAATTGCGAGAGCCTACCCTGCCACCTGTACGCTTAATATCATGAATTCTTTGTCCTTCAAAAGCCAGTTCTAATTGTCTTTCACGCAAAATCCTGTCTAATGTTAAATCGGCGGTAGCCAAGGCTCTTAAACCTGCGCGTGTGCGAATACGATTGATGTCTTCAACGGGAGGCGCGCCCACCGAAGTATTTAGACGGAAATTACACTCTGCACGCGTTAGGTACATCTCTGCCAGGCGTATAATATTGATATTTGCCGCTACCACATCTTTCCACTTACCAGTATGGATACGCCCTGTACCTGGGTCAGTATAGAAAAATGCACGACGCGCATCGCCTGTTTCATATAGGTTTAAGTGTGGTGCAAGTACCTGCACATCTCCACGACCACCAATGTTTCTGCCTCCAAAAAATGTCGACATATTGTTCACGCCATCTTGGACAGTAATTTGGGCTGCAAAAATATCTTCTACTGTATTTTTGATGTTATTGAAACAAAAAGCGTAGTCCACAAGCAAAGTATAACTTCCAGGGCGAATAACCCTATTTGCGGCATCGCGTGCTGCCGCAAACTCACTTCTTTGCAGATAAACCCTTGATAGCATAGCAGCAGCCACAAATTTGTTGGCATAAAAGCCATTAGATGTAGGCAATAGTTCTTCTGCTTTGGTCAAATCGGCAAGGATTTGGGTATAAATTGCAGCTACTGAAGCACGATTAGGTTTTGCTTCTACAAAGTTTGCCAAGGAAGCGGGAGTGGTTACTAAGGGTACGCCTAAATCATTTTGAGATGTATTGACATTATACTGTTTGCCAAACAGACGCACTAACTCAAAGTAAATGCTGCCGCGTATAAATAAAGCCTCGCCTTCTACGGTTGCCCTCTCTTGTTCGTTTACTGTACTTAGATTGGCTAAAATAGTATTTACCACATTGATTGCATTGTAAGAGTTTAGCCAGGCAGCAGAAGCATCACCATTGGTAACTAACATAGTTTTAGTGAATACTTCTCCTGGGTCGGCAAAAGTACCGCGCCAGCGAATATCTCTTGCTACTGGGTCGCCTGCTAATAGTTCTGCATGAAGCTGATAGTAGCCACCTAATAAGCGACTGCCAGTAAAAGCGTCATAAGCACCTACTAACAAAGATTTGATGTTCTTATCGCTGCTAAGTGCTATTTTTTCCTCAATACCAGCGGTTGGTTTTATGTCCTCGAATTGGCTTTCGCAAGCAAGTAAGGAACAGAAAACTAACATAAAAACGATATATTTTATATTTTTAATCATAAGTTATAATTTTTTAAGGTTTAACAAAAAATTTAGAAACCAATATTTAAACCAATAGTAACAGTTTTAGATTGGGGTGCAGCATAGAAATCCACACCTTGGAAAATGTTTGTTGCCAAGAAGTCAGTATTTACCTCTGGGTCCCAGCCTGTATATTTGGTGAAGGTCAGTAGGTTTTGCCCTGTTACATAGAATCTTACTGTTTCCAAGGAAATCTTTTTCAAGAAATTGCTGGGTACATTATAGCCCAAAGTAAGTGTTTTCAAACGCAAGTAAGACCCATCTGATAAGTGGCGAGAAATACGACCTGCAAATCCATTGCCCCCAAAATAAGTAGCTTTTGGAATGTCAGTAATATCTCCCTCTTTTTGCCATCTTCTTAACTGGTCTGTGGTTTGATTGTCTTCGTAATAGCCACTACTTGACATAAATAAGCCTGCCGCATTATGAATCTGATTGCCTGAAACCCACTGGAAAAAAATGGATAAATCAAATCCTTTGTAGGAAAAATTATTAGTGATACCGCCATAGAAAGTAGGGTTAGGATTTCCCAAAATTTTAGCATTTCTAAAAGCAGTATTGAAACTGGTCGTCGTAGCACCTGAGCCATCATTCAAATCGTAAAGTGCATCTCCATTTTTAGGGTCAACTCCGCGGTACTCTACACCCAAAAAAGCACCAATCGGCTGACCTACTTGAGCAACGTTCATGTAGCGAGAACCACCTGTATCAATGATGGGCAAACCACCTAAATCAGTAACTTGGTTTTGAGGGAAGGTCATATTTAGGCTGGTATTCCATTTGAGCTCACCTACAAGGTTGTTGGAATTTATGCCTATTTCCCAGCCCCAGTTTTTCATTGCGCCTATGTTTTTGAATTGTGTTGCAAACCCATTTGTACCAGCAATGGGAATATTTAACAATAAATCGCGTGTATCTTTCTGAAAATAAGTAACATCGCCCGAGATACGGTCTTCGAACAAACCAAACTCTAACCCTAAGTCCACTTGAGTTGTTTTTTCCCATTTCAAATTAGGATTTCCTAACTGATTAGGTCTAATACCTCCAATTTCAGCATAACCTACACCATTGTATAAAGGCAGTTGGGAAAAGTTGCCAATTTCAGCATTCCCTGTTAAACCGTAGCTTCCTTTTATTTTCAAAAAACTAAGGGTCGGTTTAATACTTTTCATAAAACCTTCTTCGCTGATTATCCAACCTGCTGAAATAGAAGGAAATGTACCAAAGCGATTCGTTTCACCAAATCGGGTAGAACCATCATAACGCACCGTAGCACTTACTAAATAACGATTGTTAAATTTGTAATTGGCGCGTGCAAAATAAGACAAAAAAGCAAAACCTGTTAATTCAGAGCTACCAGAAGTAATTTTGGGTGCGCTTACCAATTTCTGCAACTGGTCTACAGTGATGCCCTGTCCTTGCGATTCTGTTCTATCTGTCTGAGAACGTTGGAACTCCATACCACCCGTTATATCAATGGCGTGTTTGGATAGCGTTTTGTTATAATTCAAATACGCCTTTGTGGTATAGTTTAATACTTGTACTATGCGCGAAGTACCTACCCCTGTTCCTCCAGCACCGCGTCCCGCTTGGGTTACTGTACCTTGGAATCTGTCTTCGTTTTGGTTTAACATATCAAAGCCAAATTCTCCTCTCGCAGTTAATCCTTTTGTTATCTCATAACTCAAATAGGAGTTGGTAAATGTACGGAAAGAAGTAGTCTTATAATATGCGTTTTCTAACTCTACTAACGGGTTATAATAAGGCAAACCGTCAGTTTCATCTACTAATTGTCCTGTTTTTTTACGAACAGGCGTAATAGGTGGCAAAGCTACAATTTGCATAGGTGATGAAAACTCGTTGTCTGGTGCCAAACGACGATTATAGCTCCTTACAAAGTTCATATTTAGCCCTATTTTGAGTTTGTCTGTGATGGAATGGTCTAAATTCAATCGGATACTTTGACGCTGAAAACGGTTGCCAACCAGAATACCATTTTGGTCTAAACTACTTGTACTCAGGTAAAACTTAGTTTTGTCTGTACCTCCATTCAAAGAAACATCTAATTGATTAAAACCTGCATTTTTCTTAAAAATTTCATTTTGCCAGTTCGTTTCAACTTCTCTTTTCTTAAAATCTGTATCTACGGCATAAAACCCAAAAAAATCATCTATTTCTGCTTGGTCAAAACCAGCATTAGTCAAAGCCTCTGTATAGAAGCTAAGGTATTGCTCTGCATTTAGGAACTCTCTGCGACGAGTGGGGTTGCTCACGCCAGACAAGGCATTAATGCTGACTTTGGTTTTCCCTGCTTTCCCTTTTTTAGTGGTGATAAGCACAACTCCGTTGGCAGCACGCGCACCATAGATTGCCGCAGACGCTGCATCTTTTAGTACCTCGAAAGACTCTACGTCATTGAAGTTTAAGTCCGCCAGTGGATTAGTATCTGCACCAGAGCCAGACTGACTTTGTGAAGTAACAGGAATGCCATCAATCACAAATAAGGGCTGATTACTTGCACTCACCGAAGATGCACCACGAATACGCATTTTCATAGCCTGCCCTAATTTACCATTGCCCTGCTCAATAAATACACCCGCAGCACGCCCCTGCAAAGCACCCTCAAAACTGGTTACAGGGAGATTTTGTACTTCTTTGCCACTAACGCTGGCAATGTTTCCTGTAATGTCCGCCTTTTTTTGAGTACCATAGCCTACTACTACCACCTCACTCAACTGCTTTGTATCAGCTTCTAACGCCAAGTCAATCATTTCGCGGTTGCCAATCTCTACTTCCTGTGTTACAAAACCTACAAAAGTAAATACCAATTTGGTAACACCCGCAGGTACACTGAGCTTATACTTGCCCTCAATGTCAGTAACTACACCAACATTTGTTCCTTTTGCCACCACGTTCACGCCTGGCAAGGTAGCTTTGTCTTCACTCGAAGTTACCGTACCCGAAATAGTACGACTTTGAGCAAACAAATACCCCAATAGGAATACACTAAATATCCCTGTTAGTAAGAGTTTCTTCATTTGTTAAATATTAATAGTTTAAAAATAGATAAAACATTAAAATCAGGCAAAATCAAGTAAATAACCTTTACTATTTTCTACATGAATTTAATGTTACAAAATTATGCTTTTTTAACTATAAAAATGTAAAGTTTGAGTTAAATTTAAAGTAAAATGAAAATAGGCTGAAATTAAGTGCTGGAATTATTGTAATATGCTATTTTTGTCCTATCAAACTCAAAACTAAGTACGCATGATTCGTTTTCTTATATATACATTACTTCTATCTGCCCACTTGCTTTTTACTTTCTGCCAAGAAAAAAGTCCAAGAAGTAATAGTAATGAAGCAGAAAAGCATATCGTTGTTTCCTTGCAAACAGCCCCTAATTTTAATGCCGATTCAGCGTATAGCTTTATAGAACAGCAAGTGAACTTTGGCGCGCGCACGCCCAACTCGCCTGCACATGAAAAGTG
The DNA here is from genome assembly GCA_013298985.1 of Cytophagales bacterium. GTDB lineage: Bacteria > Bacteroidota > Bacteroidia > Cytophagales > Thermoflexibacteraceae > Thermoflexibacter. Next base: position 2,717 of record JAAFJS010000128.1, on the reverse strand, counting down.
TGCTGATTATTTAATCAATAAATTGAAAAATTATGGGTGGCAAGTAAAGCCACAACGCTTTGAGGCAAAGGCATTTGATGGAAAAATCCTTCAATCCACCAATGTCATTGCCAGTCTGAAACCGCAGGCACGAAAACGCATTTTGCTGGGCGCGCACTGGGACACGCGCCCATTTGCAGACCAAGACAAAACTCGCCAAAACGAACCCATTTCTGGCGCAAATGACGGAGGAAGTGGCGTAGGGGCATTGCTCGAAGTGGCGCGTTTGTTGTCCACAGATTCTACAAAATTCAATATTGGTATTGATATTATCCTTTTTGATAGCGAAGACTACGGGCAGAGGCAAGACCAAAAAAGTGCTAATTATCAGGAAGATACGTGGTGTTTGGGTTCGCAATACTGGGCAAAAAATAAGCATCTGCCTTCGTATTCAGCCTTTTATGGAGTTCTTTTGGATATGGTAGGCGCAAAAGGCGCAAAATTTTATCAAGAGGAAAACTCCATGAAGTTTGCCCCAAGCATTGTCCAAAAATTTTGGTCGCTGGGGCATCAGTTAGGCTACAAAGACTATTTTGTTTTTGAACCTTGTGGCAATATTACCGACGACCATTTGTACGTAAACCAACTCGCCAAAATTCCTATGATTGATGTAATTCAGTATCACCCAACCAAAGGCTTTGGTGAGTTTTGGCATACACATAGGGACGATATGCAAGTAATTGATAAACACACTTTAAAGGCTGTTGGGCAAACACTAATTCAGTTACTTTACAATGAAAATGTTGCTGTCCAGTAAAGCTTTGTATTCCTATAAAATCATCTTAATCGCATCAAAAAACATGAAGACATTAACTTTTATCTCACTGATTTTCTTTATGGCATCTACTTCATTAGTTGCTCAGAAGCCACTCGAAGGCGTAGATGCCCAAAGCAATATGAATGCTATTGGCGGAAGCTATAACCCGACAAGCAACAATACAGTACGCGTTTTTGATGGACGTTACAAGGGTTTCAAAGGCACAGCTTGCTTTTTTGACCAGTGGTATCCCGCCGATATTGTTTTTCAAAACGGCATAAAGTACGAAAAAATAATGACCAAATTGGACATTTACAAACAACAAGAAATCGTCATTATCCGCAAAGAAAAAGGGGACAGCATTACCCTCAAAGACGAGGCAATCAAGATTTTTGTGATTGATAACACCGAAACAGGCAGAAAACATACTTTCAAGCGTTTCCAAGTAGGCGAAAACAGGTTAGGCGATTTCTGTGATGTGCTTTGCGAAGGGAAATATGCGCTGATAGCACACCGCAACAAAACCTTGATTCCCGCCGATTTTAAAGGAGGATACAGCACAGAACGCTTTTATGATGAATTTATTTTGACGGTAGAGTTTTATATCGTAACGCCTGATAATCAAATTATTAAACTCAAAAAATCTAAAAAAGCACTTTCCAAAATTTTGAATCAAAATGAAAAAGAATTTGCTGATTTTTTAGATAAAAATGATATTGATTTCAAAAAAGAAGAAACACTAATTGGTGCAGTTGCTTTTTACAATGGGCTTTTAAAGTAAAGCGATTGCCAACTGATTTTTCAGGGGTTTGAGCCTTGCTTCTGCCAAGTTCAGGTAAGTTTCGCTGATTTCGTAGCCCACATATTTTCTGCTGGCTTTGAGTGCCGCCGCCGCCGTCGTTCCGCTACCCATGAATGGGTCTAAAACGAGGTCATCAGTAAACGAATAAAGCTGAATGAGGCGATAAGGTAGTTCTTCGGGGAAAGGCGCAGGATGCCCAATGCGCTTGGCACTTTCAGCGTTCATTGTCCAGATGGATTTTGTCCATTCCATAAACTGCTCTTTGGTGATAGTATCTGTTTTTTTGGGGTTTTCCTTGTCTTTTTTGCGGGCATAATCACCTTTGGAAAACACCAAAATATACTCATGCACATCGCGAAGCGTGGGGTTGCTTGCACTCTGCCAACTTCCCCAAGCCGTTGAGGGACTGGCACTTGCGGCTTTGTTCCAAATAATTTCACCACGCATATTAAAGCCAATGTCCAGCATCAGCGTCGAGATATAATCAGAAAGTGGAATGTACGGTTTGCGCCCCAAATTTGCTACATTTATGCAAGCTCGTCCACCGTTTACCAGCACGCGATACGTTTCTGTAAACACATTTCTAAGCAAAGTCAAGTATTCGGTCAAAGACAAATCTTCATCATATTCTTTGGAAACATTGTAGGGTGGCGAGGTTATCATCAAGTGAATGGAATTGCTTGGCAGGGCAGCCATATTTTCCGCAGACCCCAATATAAGCTGATTTGTTAGTTCTTCGGGCAGGATAACTTCTTCTTTGTCAGCAACTTCTTTGATTGTCAGTTCATTATAAAGTTTTGAATCATAAAATTTATCTGCATTGTGGTTAATTCTACCTTTCGTACCGAAGGTGCTTGTTTCTGTGCCTTTTTGCTTTTCTTTCATGCCCATTTTATTGTTTTGAAGGAAATGCAAAGGTAGAAAAAAGAAGGTAGAATATTTATTTTGTGAAAATGTATCCGCATTTTCTTATCTTTGTTTGTAAGAAAGTTTGGTTGTCTGACAATTTTTGTGGAGTCGGATAAAAGCCCTATCTTTGTGCATGGAAAACTTGAGCGTTTATGAGGTTCTTCTGAACCTACCATCGTTGCAAATATCGTCAGTAGTTTTGGAAAAAAC
>JAAFJS010000127.1 GCA_013298985.1 Cytophagales bacterium | reverse complement strand
ATGCACGTCAATCACGCCAAATTTATCAGTCAGTTGGGCGGAAAATATTTGCAACTCACCAACAATGCACGCCCCAAAGACCGCCAGCCTACTTCGGAAGAGTTAGTGCGCTTGGCTACGGTAATGAACGAGATAGGCAAACGCACCAACGAAATCGGTATCATGCCCATTTATCATAACCACATGAAACAACTGGGCGAAACCCCAGAGGAGGTCGATATCATTGTAGAAAACTGTAACCCTCAGTATGTCAATTTCTTATTGGACATTGCTCACTATTTCCAAGGCGGTGGCGACCCTGCCAAGGCAGTCATTTATCACAAGGAAAAATTAAAAGCGTTACACATCAAAGACGTGGCAGATTTAGAGAAAGAGGGCAAGACTTCTTACCAATTTGTAGAACTTGGCACAGGCAAAATGAACTTACCCGACCTTTTTGCCGCACTCGAAGAAATTAAGTTTGAGGGCTGGGTGATTGACGAACTGGACGGTATCCCGCAAGGCTCTACGCGTAGCGCGCTCGAGTGTCATCAAGTTACCAAAAAATACATAGAGGAAGTATTGAAGTATAAAATTTAAAAATGAATACACCTTTTTTTATCGCCAAACGTTATTTGTTTTCTAAAAAGAAAAAAAACTTTATTAACATTATTTCTATTATTTCGGTGATAGGCGTTGCTGTTGGTACGATGGCTTTGGTGATTGTGATGGCTGTTTTTAATGGTTTACAAGAATTTACCACGACTTTGTATGCCTCCCATAACCCCGAAATCAGGATTATGGCAAAGGTAGGCAAGTCCTTTGAGGTAAATGATGCCTTACTAAACCAAATCAGAAAGATAGCAGGCATAAAAATCCTCACCGAAGTCATTGAAGATAATGCTTTTGTCAATTATGGCGAAAATCAGATGGCGGTCAATGTCAAAGGCGTAAGCGACAACTTTATGGAGCAATACCAAATCAGCAAAGACCAATTAATGAGTGGAGAGCTTTTGGTCAAAAAAAACAATACCGCCTACGCACTTATTGGCGTGGGCGTACAGATTCAGCTTGGCGTGGCAATCCAAGATGACATGAAACCACTGATGTTTATGTACCCACGTAAGCAGAAAAAAATAAGTTTGGACGTAAACACTGCCATTATCCAAAAAGCAATTTTGCCTGCGGGCGTACTGAACATAGACCAATATTTTAACAATTCTAATGTGCTGATGCCCATCGAGTTTGCCAATGAATTGATGCTTTACGGTAATAGGCGCACCTCTTTGGAAATAAAGACAGAAAACCCTGCCTCCATTCCCAAAGTGCAAGAAGAACTCCAAAAACTGCTTGGCGAATCTTTTACCATCAAAAATAGGGAAGAACAGCAGGCAAGCATCATGCGCGCAGTGCAGATTGAGCGTCTTTTCGTATTCATCACTTTTTCCTTGATTTTGGGCGTAGCCTCTATCAATATTTTCTTTTCCTTGGCAATGTTGGCAATAGAAAAGCAAAAGGACATTGCTGTTTTGTTTGCTATGGGTGCAAGTAAAAGTTTTGTAAAGAAAATTTTTCTGACCGAAGGTTGCCTGATAGCCTTGATGGGTACGCTGATAGGGCTGCTGGTGGGCTTGGGTTTGTGCCTTACCCAGCAGCAATTTGGGATAATTCCATTCAGCCCCATGCAGGCTTACCCCGTCCAAATAATATGGACAGACCTGATTTATATTGCTTTTACGATTATTGTCATTACTTTTTTTGCCTCATACACCCCTGCGCGCAATGCGGCAAAGGTCAGCATCAGTGAGCAGTTGTAGAAATTTTCCTTCAAACCTTTTATTTTTTTCCAAATAATTTGCTATACTTGCGATTGATTTTAGAGATTTTTCATAACTCATTCATATACAAGATATTTAAAAAAGCAACTTCACAATGCCAAGTTTAAAAGAGGTCAGAAATAGGATTACTTCGGTAAAATCGACGCAGCAAATTACGAAAGCAATGAAGATGGTGTCGGCGGCAAAGCTGCGTAAGGCACAAGATAAAAGTATTCAAATGCGCCCTTATGTGAAGCGTTTGAGCCAGATTTTGAGCAATGTACTCAGCACTTCCGAAGGTGGGAACTTGGGTGCGTATGCTCAGGAAAGACCTGTCAATAATGTCTTGATTATCGTAATTACTTCTGATAGAGGACTTTGTGGCGGCTTCAATGCCAATGTTGCCAAGTCAGCCATTGCACTACTGCACGAAAAATACGTTTCCCAAAACAAACAAGGCAAGGTAAGCATCATGCCCATTGGTAAAAAAGGACGTGATTTTTTCAAAAGGCGCAACTACAAAGTCATAGAAAACTATGCCGAACTTTTTGGCAAACTAAACTTTGATAATGCCAAACAAGCCGCCGAATACGCAATGCAAGCCTTTGTAAATCAGGAATTTGACGAAATAGCGATTATCTATAACGAATTTAAAAATGTAGCCACGCAGATAGTGCGCCAAGAAACATTTTTGCCTATCCGATTGACTGCGGAGGAAATCAAGGACAAAGCGCAATCAACTACAAAGGCAGATTATATTTACGAGCCGACCAAAGAAGAAATTATTACAGAACTATTGCCTAAGACCCTGAAAATCCAGCTTTACCGTGCTTTACTCGAATCCAATGCTTCTGAGCATGGCGCGAGAATGACTGCGATGGACAAGGCGACGGATAATGCAGGCGAGCTGCTCAAAGAGTTGCGATTGACTTACAACAGAAGTAGGCAAGCGTCTATCACCAAGGAGATTTTGGAAATCGTGGGTGGTGCAGAAGCGTTGGGGAATTAAAAAATAGTTGTGAATTATAAATTAATTTTGTGTAGTCAGGTCTGAGAACCTGACTATTTTTTTGTATAATTAGGTTCTCAAACCTGTAACCCAATCACCGAAATATCGTCGCGCTGCTCTTCCAGACTTTGAAAATTTTGGATAGTTTCTTGGAGAATTTCCCTTTGTGCTTCAAAAGGCAGATGTACCATGTTTTCTAACATTTGCGTAAATCGGTTGGTACTAAAACGCTGTCTTTCATGGTTGTTTTGGTCTATGTAGCCATCGGTAGTGAAGTAAAAAGAAGTGTTTTCAGGCACTGTGAAACTATGCCTTGTAAAAATACGCGGTTTATTTGAGAAACCTCCTACTGCAATCCTATCTCCATTAATTTTATGTAGCTTATCATCTGCCCAGTAAAACATAAAAGATTTAGCTCCTGCATAAGCAATGTGTACCTGTCTGTTTGCTTTGTCTTTATCAAATATGCACACTTGTAAGTCCAATCCATCACTGTTTCCACTGGTTTTTTGTTTGAGTACCTCAAAAATATTGTCATGCAATCTTTGTAAAATTTCTGCGGGGTTTTCTAACTGTCTGACTTTCACCAATTTATGGAGTAGTGTACTGCTTATCATACTCATAAATGCGCCAGGGACACCATGCCCCGTACAGTCGGCAAGCACAAAAACGGCTTTGGTTTCCGAGATAGGTTGAAACCAATAAAAATCTCCTGAAACCATATCTTTGGGATAATAAAAAGTAAAATGGTCTGCAAAATAAGCAGAAAGTTGTTTTTCTGAGGGAAGCACTATACGCTGAATCTCGCGTGCATAGTTTATGCTTTTGTCAAAACGGTCTGTGGTCTTTTTCAGTTGGAGGAAGGTCTGCTCTATGGTTACTTTCTGAAACTCAATAATCATATTACTTTCACGCATGGCATCATTGGTTGCCTTTAATTCTTCCTCACTTGTTTTTATTTCTTCTTGCTGCACCAATAGTTCCTCTTTCTGCTGTGCGAAAGCGTCATTTTTTGCCTGTAAAGTGCTATTTAAAGTTTTTAGTGTTTCATGTTGCTTAAAAAGTGCATCATTTTGAAATTTGATTTCTTCTCCTTGTGCTTGCATGATAGTAACTTGTTTTTCTATTTGCTTTGCCACAGGCTTGAAAATAAAGAAGATAATTAGTGGCAAAGACAATAAAATAATGCCTAAGAATATAAATTGTGTTTTTTTCAGGTCTTCCATTTTAGCTTGGGCATTTGCGGTATATTCATTTACAATCTTATCCATCACTTTGAGGTATTGAGGCTCATTGGATAGAATAGTAGCTGTAGCAACACTCAGATTATCATGGTCTTGCGGAATTTCTATGCTATTTATCATCTCACGAAAGGCACTGACCAATGCCAAAAAGAGAGGCTCTAAGTCTTTGAAGTCTTGCCTTATTTCAGGCGTATTATAGTTTTCGTGGTCATTTATTTTTTCTTCTTGGAGTGCATAGTGGGTGGTGCGCCAGGTATCAAGTGCTGCTTTCATTTCTGCAAGGTAGGCTTTGTCAGTAGGGTGATTGACCAATACCAACGAACACTTGGTAAGTTTTTGGGACAACATTCGCTGTCGCCCCGCTTTATTGATAATGGTGCTATCTGCTTGTTGTTTTTTAGAGGTCTGCCAAATGGAAAATCCACTACTTACCACCACCAATACAAAGAGGATAATAGCTACTAAATAGGCAATGGTTAGTTTCTTCTTGACAGATTTATACATGGATAATGCTAACAGATTAAATGGTTAGATGAAGGAACTATAACACGTATTGATTACATAAAGTTTAAAAAATTGTTAATAAAAAACCATACAAGGCTTTTAGACCATGTATGGTTTTGGCTAAAAGCTGGTTTTTCCAATATTGGTATTGAAGTTATTGTACTTTTCCATGAAATCGCGCACATATTCGTTGTGGTTGGAATTATTGCTTACCCCCATTTCATAAGACGAGCTATTGCTTGTCTGCAAATCTGCCTGCATCAAATCTATCGCAGGAAAACTGGAGGCAGTTGCCCTGCTTACCCCTGCGTTTTTTTCGATGAACTGGAAAATTTTGTTTTCCATCTTAGAAAGAAATTCCTCGCTACCGCGAAGCTCTACCTCCTTATTGTCTATTTTAAGTTTAATATATGCCATAAATAGGGTTAAAGGTTTTGGTTTAAAGTTCAAGGTTTTTTATTCAGAATGCGACAGCATCAGGACTTAAAACCTTGAACTTTAACTTAAATTTAGTTTACCATTCTGTGATAAGGAGGGAAGTAAGCAGATTCAGAGTGTGTATTTCTGAAAACTTCCTCTACCGAGTTAATACCTTTGACGGTCAGTGATGCGTAAAAATAATTATCTTGGGTATCGGCACTACCTGCGTAATATTTGGGTTGAATCAGCTCTTCTGCCACCAAATAATCGTAAGCACTGCGGAAGGAATGATAGCCCATACCGTTTTGGTTTGCCAAGTCCCTCATATTAAAAGAGAGTTCAGTTTGTGCGTTAGATTTCTTATACAAAGAAAATAACATAGTGAAACGTTCGGTTTGCTTGTCAAAAATTAAATTTGTCATGATTTTTAAATTGTTTTAAAATTAAATGAATTAAATAGTTATAGATTTTTTATTATTTTAGTGTATGCGGGGAAGTGTTCGCTTGCCTTGTTCATGTCTTGGAAGACCGCTTCGACCGCCCGAATGCCTTTGTGAGTTAGCTGGACGTAAAGCCCATCTACGGGGCTACTGACCAGTCCTTCCTGCACCAAGTATTGCACGATTCTATCAAACTCGTGTTTGGCAAACCCTTTTTCCATTGCAATCTGACCCAAATCGCCAATAGCGACTGATTTTGCTTGCGTTTTGGCATACAGTTCCGCCAACATCACAAACCGTTGTGTTTGGTTGTGAATAACCATGTCTGAAAGCATCATATTATTTGCTTTATTTTAGTTATTAATCGCATCTTCCATATCCTTGCTGACCTTAATGTCCAGCGAGTGGCAGATATTGGTAGGGTATTTTCGGTAAATTTCGTTGCGCCCCACTTCTATACATTTGAGCCACCACTCTTCCATAATGAACAGTTTGCGGTGCTTTTTGAGTTGGAACTCCTTATACATTAGTGGTTTCCAATGCACATAGTACCACTCCATAGAGGGTTGGTGAAAAGTTTTGAGCAATCTTTTGTCAAAGATAAACTTATCACAGCCTGTTTTTTGGGCTACAATGGCATTTTGCATAATGAGTTTTTTAAAGTCCTCCTCCAAGACGTACGGCGTAAGGATTTTGCAGATAAATATGGTTGGGTTACGCTTCTTACTGACATAAATCTGCCCCCAACGGTCTTGGTACTCCAGCGTAAAATTCGCATCCATGAGTGCCTGTTCTTTGAGTTTATCGTTATTTATCAATGTTTCCATGTTTTGCAATTCGAGATTTTTTTATACCAAATCAGCAATGTTACTTTTTTGAAATTTAGATTCTGAAAATGAGGACGTTGTCGCCTGCTAAGATTTTTGCTTCTGTTTCTTCTAAGCCCGCAAACGCATTTTCTATTTCCTTTTTCTGTGCGTCTATGGGAGCTTTGTTTACTTTCAAAAGCACCGTTTTAAGTTTATTTCTAAACTCATCTACCCCTGCCTCTGCATCTGTGATGTTGAATGTAGGCAAGTAAAAGGTCGTATTTTTCGTATAATCCACACATACTTCCTTGTAGTTATCTCTGGTTTCCACATCACCAGACTTTGCCAAGTCCATGAGGCGATTACCACTGATGTATAGCAAAGGAATCTGGTTGGTGTAGAAATACATCTTAGACCAGAAAGGCTCTATCAAGCAAACAGCCAAATCGTAATTTAACTGTTTTGCCTCCTCAAATACTGTTTCTACTCTCTGAGCAAATACATTGGCTTGGTTTGCAAACTTTGCATTAGACATACTATCGTCTTGCAATAGCTTGGAAATCAAGTGTTTGGCAAATAACCCCATCAGAATAGGAGGATTGCCTTCACCCTTGTAGTTGATGCTACCCAGCAGAACAGTACCCATTTTGCGTTCGGCGCAGAGTAGTTTGGAATGTTTGGGCAAACTACTCAATCGTGCCATACCCACCTCGGCGAAAGCCTTACTCAAATATTCGTCAGTAACACAAATCCTCTCAAAAATATCCTGATGCTTGGGGTCTATTTTGACCTTGCTATCGCCCATAAGCGAGATAGGAAGCAGAGATTGATTCAGTTGCGACTCCATTTGCATAATCTGTTCACTGAGCATTCTTGTCATCATTTTTTGGCTTTCCAGCTCCATTTTGAGAATTTCTGGTTCATCAAAAGGGTGCATATCAGCCTGTTCCACAGCTGCCCCGCTTCCAAAGGAAAAGTTTTCTCCCCATGAAGGATTCACTGTTGCAGAGGCGTTGTGGTTCGTTCCATGATTGTCAAAAATCGCTTCCAGTGAACCTGGCGACATTTCTTTCGGAATATCACCATACTCAATGAGGTGCTTTATCACTCCTAAAATGAGCGCATTTTTGTTGTCCATTAAAACTGCCATTTTAAAATATGAGAGCCATATTACGCTATTTAAAATGTAATTAGCTTTTTGTAAAATTACTACGTGTACATAAGGGGGTGTTGGCATTAGGTAAACTGGTTTTTTTATCTATTATTATTGCAAATCAAATAGATAGAAAATAATTTTTGAAAATCATTCTCACTCAAACCAATTGTTAAGGGGGGAACTATCAAAATCAAACACTACCTAAATGAATTTAATGTTAAGAAACTGTTTGATTTTGTTTTATTTTTACGTTACAAAATTCAACAAAAATTTACAATCTTGCAAACCATATTTGCTATAAAAATTACAATGCTTTGTAAAAATGATAAAAAAAGAGAGAATTTAGCCAATCAGTCTTATTTTTAGGTTTGATAAGAGTATAATACTTATTCAAAAGACTAAAAAGCGTGATTTTGTTTAACTTTGATTAAACAAAATAGTATTGAATATTGATTTGAGAGATGAATTTAGAACAATTTTAACAATATTACAAAAAACTTACATTAGAATCATTCTAAATTAGCTTTTTGTATTTTTTTATTTGGTTAAAAGGATAGAAAATACTCAAAACTTGATGCAGGCAAGCTAATCTTTGTATAGTCAGGTTTGAGAATCTTTTTGCTCGCTTTATTGAATAATCAGGTTTACAAAGCCTTACTTTTGCGTGCTTCGTACATCAAATATATCCATGCGGCGGCACTCATTAATCCTACTAATGTAAAAGGAAGCCAATAAGTACCTGACCAGCTTGCCAGCCAGCCGCTAAGGAGTGCGCCCAAGCCAATGCCAAATTCTAAGGCAATATAAGTGGTTGCTATGGCTTTTCCTGTATTCTCTTTGTGGGCAAGGTCTATCGTCCAGGCAAAAAGTGTGGGCATTCCCATTCCCAAACCAATGCCGTAAAGCGCACCTGCCAATAAAAATTCAGTAGCATTAGTTGCCAGCCCCGTCCAAAGCATGGAAGCAAAAATAACAAGTGCAGAAACTTTTAACACAATGATTCTTCCATATTGGTCGGAGGCTTTTCCTGCCAGAAAACGCATAAATACGGAAGAAGAAGTCATGCACGCAAGGTACAATCCTTTGTTTTCTATGCCCAATTTTACACTTTGGTCGGGCGTAAGGGTAAGCACTGCGCCGTACGCGACTTCAATGAATACCATTACGATAGCGGCGGCTAACACTTTGGGTTCTATAATGTCTGCGCGACTGACTTTGAGTAAGTTTAAACTAAAAGGAACAGGTTTTTCTAAGGTTTCTTTGAGGTTATAAAAAAGTAAAGCAGCAAAAAAGGCAAGTACAGAAGATACGTAAAACATAGTATTGACTCCGAAATGTCCTGTTATCGCGCTACCAATCACAGGGGCAAGTGCGCCTCCTATGCTTGCCATCAGGCTATGTAAACCTATAGCTTCGCCACGACGCGAGGCAGGAACGATGTCAGCAATGTATGCCGAAGTGCCTGTGGGTGTAAAACCTGTGGAAACTCCATGCACAAAACGCAAGAGAAAAAATGCCCAAACGGTACTTAGAAATGGATACAAGGCGGAACAAACCACACAAACTACTACCCCAAAAACCATGACAGGCAATCGTCCTATCTTATCTGCCAATTTTCCACTAAAAGGGCGAGAAAGCCCCGCCATCAATGTAAAAAGTGCTATGATAAAGCCTTTGTGTTCTCCCCCACCTAAGCGGTCTAAAAAAGCAGGAAGTTCTGGAATCATTAAATTGAAACTCAAAAAAAACAAAAAAGAACTTGCACTGAGCAAAACGAACTGAACGGTATAAAAATTTTCTTGTTTTGACATTGAATTAGTTAGCGTAGCACAAATAATTAAAAAAATAGACGCTATAAACTTCCTTCGCGCCGATATATCCATAGCTCATCACCTTGCAAATTATCTCTGTCAAATAGCAGACCTTTGATGGGCGGTGCTTTGACTCCCTTCTCAAAGCAATGTGTCGTGCGAAAAACCCTGATTTCGTCCCATAGATTGTTTTCTAACAAGGCGTTCATTAGCGCACTTCCGCCCTCGACCACAACAGATTGTATGCGCTTGGCGTAGAGATTTTCCATCATTTGAATCAAAAAACTTTTCTCTTTGAGTTTGACAAACTCTACATTTGGTGATACTTCATCTTTGATAAGATTATAGCAGATAGTAGGCTGGGAGCGGTCAAATAAGTTTAGTTCTTGTCCTTTGGTAGTCAATAGACGCAAATTTCGGTCTATCACTATTCTGATAGGGTTTCGCCCCGTCCAATCTCTCACATTGAGCTTAGGATTGTCATAAAAGGCAGTATTTGTGCCTACCATGACTGCGTCTTCCTCACTGCGCCACTTATGTACTAACTTCCGCGAAAGGGAATTGCTTATCCACTGTGAATCGTAGTTTTCTCTGGCAATAAAACCGTCTGCCGTTTCTGCCCATTTGAGGATAATGAAAGGGCGCATTTGCTGCATAAAAGTAAAAAACCGCTTATTTAAGTTTTTGCCTTCTTTTTCCATTAGCCCCACTTGTACTTCTATGCCTGCGTTCCGTATTTTTTGTAGCCCTTTCCCCGATACAAGTGGGTTGGTGTCCAGATTAGCCACCACGACCTTTTTCAATTCGTTTTTGATGATATAATCAGCACAAGGTGGGGTTTTCCCAAAGTGCGAGCAAGGCTCTAAGCTCACATAAAGCGTAGCTTCTTTGAGTAATGTCTTATCTTTGACAGCATGAATGGCATTTACCTCGGCATGAGGCTCTCCAAAACGCGTGTGATACCCTTCGCCAATAATCTGGTCTTGATGCACAATCACGCAGCCAACCATAGGATTGGGGCTGACTACGCCTCTGCCCGAAAGTGCAAGCTCCATGGCGCGATTCATGTATAAAATATCTTTTTCCAATGCGGTTTTTTATTTATTGGGTTATCAATAAGTTGTCTTCGAAATAAATATTTATGCCATCTTTCATTTTTTCATAGAAAATAATAGGAACTAAAATTTGTTCAGAAAGTGCTTTTTTAGCTTCATAACTTTGTGGTTTGATGCTCACTGCTTGATTTCCTACAAAACCGTCAATGCCTTTGCTTTCTTCTTCAGGTTCTGCTAAACGATATTTTGTATTCAAGTCATCTGCAACCGCTTTCAAAATGGCTTCTTGGAACTTTAGACCTACAAATGTTTTGACAATGACCAAATCTCGCACCCACATTTCTATCATTTCTTGGTCTATTTTTGTCATTACGTCTTTTAGGTTTTCTACCATTTCAACGATTTTTTCGGTGGCTTTTTGAATGGCGTTTGGGTGTTGTGCCAAATACCACTCTTCCCACTTTTTAAATTCGTTGCCCTCAAATTGTTGTATCAAATCACTACTACTTTGGGCTTTGTTCCTTGAGCATTTTGATTTGCCAAATTGATGATTTGAGTGGCATATTTAGGAAAAATCGGACTTTCCTCTGTAAGCAAAGAAGTTATTTTATCGTTTGTAATTTTTATCTTTTTCATTATCAAGCATTCTCTTTGTAATATGTTGTTAATTTTTCTATAAATCCTTCATCTTCTTCAATGTTTCCCTCCATATCTGTTGCGATAATAGCAAGTCCAACATTCTTATGTTTTTTTTTATATTTATTATACTTATGTTCATTAGCTTTACGTGCTTTTTCTAAGTAGTCTGTCGCTCCATTGTAAGAAGGTGGTTTAATTTGAATTGCTCCTAAAAGTTTATCATTGAGATATAGTTCACAGTCAATTCCATAAGTATAATCATCTTCTGAACTAACCTCTCTAAAATCAATTTTAGGGAAACGTTTTTGTAGTTTCAAAATGGTATTTCTTTCTCGAATGATACCATGCCATGTTTCACAAAGAGTTCTAAAACGAACACACTCAATACACTCCTCCAAGCTGATTTTTAAACGATTACCTTGCTTTTCAATCTCACCAAAGAGTACTTCTGCTTTACTTGATAATTGTTCTTTCGTTCTGCCAAAATCATAGTTATTTTTTTTATATTCTGATGATAACTTTACACCTTTATCATCTAATGAAAAATCATTAAGTGTTGTTTGTATTTCGTCAGGTAATTTCAATATAAGTTGATTTCTTTTTTCTCCAGACTCGTAATAATAGGTTTCCCACTCTTCTTTACTAGAAAAATGCTTATGTTTAACAAGTTGCATTGTTCTACCCACACTCCAAGGAGCATTTAGTTTTAGTTCATTCCATAAACTATTGGTAGAACGAAATTTTTTAGAATCGACAGGGTTTTCGAATAAGTCCATAATTTTAAACAGTTAAAAAATTTAAAAACTTGTTTTTGTACTTAAAATCCCAACTTTCATCTACCAAAGCAAAGCCTTTTTTTATCAAATGAGCATTTAGAAAAGTTTTGTTTTGTAAGTACAAATAGGCAAATAAACGGTTTTCGCTGTCGTGTTTAGTATTATCAAAACGCAAGAATACTTTTTGCCCTTTTGTTTTTTGTTGTAAAAATTCGGTAGCACTACCGTTTTTACTTTCGTCTTTTTTAACACCAATCAAACGAATAATCAAATCGTTGCTAAGTTTAACTAATTCAGGACTGATAATCTCTTTTACAGAAAATAATTCTTCTTTCTCGGTGGGGCTGTGTTCATCTATCTTTGAGCCAAATTGTAATTTTTTTACATCTATTTTCTTGTCCAATTTGTGTGCATCTACAAAAATATAAGGTTGTTTTTGGATTTCTGCTTCAAAATTAATGTCAAAATCACTTTGTTTTGAAAATTCAATAACTGAATTATCAAACATTTGATTAGAATTAATGCCTAATTTGTCTGCAATAATTGAAATAAAATTAGGGTTAATTTCATATCCTACTGAATTGCGGTTTAAGTTTTTAGAGGCTAATGCAGTTGTTCCACTTCCTAAAAAAGGGTCTAAAACAGTTTCGCCTGCAAATGAAAACATTTTAATCAATCTTTTAGGCAGTTCTTCAGGAAACATAGCCAAATGCTGGTCTTGTTTTGCCCCTGAAAAATGCCAATGTCCACTAAAATATTCGTTCCATTCTTCAGTAGTCATTATGGAAAGTTCTTTTTGTGCTGCACTTGGTTTGGGTGCGTTACCTTGTTTTTTGAAAACTAAGATAAATTCATAATCAATTTTCAAAATTCCGTTGCGTGGATAAGGAAAACTTCCCATCACAGCCCCTCCACCCGATGTGTTCATGGTGGCTACTTTTTTCCAAATAACCGCACCCATATAGTCAAAACCAATAGTTTCGCAAAATTTTATGATTTCTGTACGAATGGGAATAACTTTGTAACGACCATAATAAACTGCTCTTGCAAATTGGTCACCTATGTTGATACACAAACGACAACCTTTGTGCAAAACTCGATGACATTCTGCCCAAACTAAATTTAAGTTATTGATATAGTTTTCATAACTTTCGTGAAAACCTATTTGGTTGTCTGTTCCGTAATCTTTGAGTTGCCAATAAGGTGGCGAAGTAGCAACTAAATGCACACTTTCATTTTTAAGGTCATTCATTACTCTGCTGTCGCCATTGATGACGCTGTGATGTGTTTTCATCTTTGAATATTTTTTGCAATTTAGTGAATTTCCGATTTAGTAGTTTAGTTTTCTTAAAAATGCGAATTTACGATTACTGAATAAAAGTTCCTAAAAAACAAACCTCTTCAAAAACTTTTCTTAAAAAAGCAACTTTACAAAACAAATAGACATCTTTGTATCAAACTGAAAACCACGAAAATTCCTTCTTATGAAAAATATGAAAATCGTATTGCTGACTTGTTTATGCTTCTTTTTTTCTTATGTAGCTAATGCACACATAGGTAGCCCAGGCATCATCTATGAGGGCTGGGCGGGCAAGTACAAAGTGCTGATAAACATTATGCCCCCTGATGTAATTCCTGGCGTAGCAAAGGCAAGCGTTATCATAGAAACAGGGGAGATTCAAAAGATTATGCTTTTTCCTGTTTACTGGTATGCGGGCGAAAAAGGTGCGCCCAAGGTAGATGAGGCATTGCCCTCGCCCACCATGCCCAACACTTACGAGGGGGCTGTTTGGCTCATGGAGCAAGGCACAACGAGCATTGCTGTAGAGATAGAAGGCAGTCTGGGCAAGGAAAAAGTGATAGTGCCTATGGTGGCGGTTTCGACTGCCAAAAAGGAGATGGACGCTACACTTGGCTGGACATTGGCAGGGCTTGGCTTTTTGCTCTTTGTGATGATGGTTACTATCATTGGCGCAAGCATGAGTGATGGGCTGTCCAAACCCAATCATGCACTTTCCGAAAAATTAAAACGCAAAAGGCTGATAGGAATGGCAGTGGCGGGTGCAGTTTTCTGTGTGGTCTTGTGGGGTGGCAAAAGCTGGTGGGACAGTGAGTCAGACCAATACAAGCGATTTATGTACCAGCCCTACGAGGCAAGTTCTAAAGTCAAAATGATAGATAATCAACCTATTTTTGAACTTAAAATAGACTCCAATTCAGTTAAAAATCGCTGGCTGAGTTTTTTGGTGCCTGACCATGGAAAGTTGATGCATTTGTTTTTGGTACGCGCAGGCACGATGGACGCATTTGCCCACTTGCACCCTGTCCGCAAAGATACTTTGACTTTTGAAAGTGCATTACCGCCACTTCCCGCAGGCAAATATTTGGTTTATGCAGACATGGTGCGCTTCCCAGGACAGCCGCACACGATAGCCGATACACTGGAAATACTTGATAATCAATCTGCTGTCCAGCTTATCAGTAGCGAAACGAGCAAAGGCAGAGCCTCAGACGCTGACGATACGTATGTAATCACCAATCCTCTAAACTCACAAAAACCTACTTTGGTAAGTGCGGAAATGACCATTTGCGGTAGCCCAGGCGTAAAAACATATCTGCAAGACAGTTCTACCGTTATTTGGGAGGAAAATCCAAAGTTAGAAGCAGGAAAATTATATCCTTTGAAGTTTTCTATCCAAGCTCCAGATGCCCAGCCAACCCAGTTAGAGCCGTATTTGGGCATGATGGGACACGCCGCCGTAGTCAAAGATGATGGAACGGTCTATATTCACCTGCACCCCACTGGCAATTATTCCGCCGCCGCACAGCAGATTTTGCAAACTCGAATCAATACGGACGATTCAAAGTTTACAAGACAATTTCCTAAAAATCAAGTGTTTAAGGATAGCATTGACCAACTATTGGCGAGCATGGATAAGATGAGTGAAACACAAAAAAACGAGTATTTCATGGCAGGCATGAACCATGCCACAGGCGACAGCACGCACCAAGACCACGCCAGCGTTTCCTTTCCCTATACTTTTCCCAAAGCAGGAAATTACAGAATTTGGATTCAGGTAAAGCGCAAAGGCAGAATCTTAACAGGTGCTTTTGATGCGAAGGTGGACTAAAAAAACAATTCAGACATCTTTTGTATGATATGCAAAAGATGCCTGACTACAATGATTTTTTTCCTATCTTTTCTCTATTTTCTTGAAATAAATTCCTTTTTCAGTTTCTATAATTACCACATAAATCCCTGATGCAAAGTAACTTACATTTATTTTTTCATGAAACGCTTGTGAATCCAATTTCAATACTTTCTGGAAAACGGTTTGTCCCGTCAGGTTTATCATTGTCAAATTTGCAGACTGGCTTGGATTGCGCTCTTTCAAAGTCAAAATCAGTTCGCTTTCGCTGGGGCTTGGGTAGGCAAGTAATTGATTTTCAACTATATTTTCTTCATTTCCCAAGACGATAGAAGGGCGCAAACTGACCATATTGCTTCTGTCGCTTGTACCAAACTCATTGCTGGCTACAATATAAAAACTATACAACACTCCATTTTGTAAATCCTTGATAATAAAGTTATTATTTATTGTTTGCCCAAGTAATCGCGCAGGAGTATTTGCAGTAGAAATATAAATTTCATAACTCAAAGGAAGTGGAGTTTGATTTTTTGCCCAAGAAAGCGTAATAGCTTGATTCCCAGCCTGCGCGGATAGGGCAGGGGCAGAGATGAAGCAATTTTGCAAGCTATACGCGCCCACATCTGCAAAAATCCTTTTCCTTCCCAAAATATCTGTTTCTGGTAAGTTCATTTTTACCGCCTTATTGATGGCAGGATTGACATTGAGGAAATCATAACAGGCTAAGTCAAAATTGCCAGTTTTTGCATTGACAAATAAAGGCGTAACTCCTTGTTGGTCAGTAGGTTCTTTCAAGAAATTAGTAGGCGTTTTATCACTAATCAGGTTGCCGCCCTTGCTGGTGATGCTGCCATTCGCACTTACTAAATTACCATTTTTTAAATCAGGGTGGTGCAAAATTGTATTTTGAATTGTCAAATTTGCCATAGTTGCTAAGTTCAATCCTGCCGCGACATTATTCGTTGCCAAATTAGAAGGAAAACCATTTGTTTTGTTTCCCGCAATCGTAACATTTAATAAATTCAAACTTCCTGCACTAAAAACTCCTGCACCCAAATTAGAAGCTATATTATTGGCAATCAGTGTATTCGTTAAGTTTGAGTTTCCTCCACTTTCTATCCATAGCCCTCCACCACTTTGCGAGAGGCGCGTAGTATTATCGTTATTTGCATTAGATATGTTATTGGTAATAAAGGAATTAGTTGCATTTAGCGTTGTTCCTGCATTGACCGAAATTCCTGCGCCTTGTGGTGCTTTATTGTTGTCAATTCGCACATTATCAAGGGTTAAGCTACCATTATTTAGCCTGATACCGCCACCATTTCCCGTCAAGTTAATATTGGCATTAGGGAATAATGCGCCATTTAGTATTTCTATGTTTTTGATAGTCAAAGGATTACCGCTTGTATTCTCAATATTAAAAACTCTAAAAAAAGGCGTATTGGCATTTTGACTTCTTTGAATTATCACTCGTGGGTTTCCACCTAAAATATTGACATTTCGTCTGATGAGCAGTTCTGCGGTGCTAAGTTGCACATTATTAACTTCTTGTGCAAACGTAATAGTAGTTCCACTGGGCGCGCAGGTAAGAGCCTCGCGTAGCGAACCTTCCCCAGAATCATTGTTATTTTTGACGATAAAATCTTGATTTAAAGGTGTTTGCGCTACAAATTCTATTGCACCTCTGTCTATCACGCCCATTCTGTTATTCCCAAAAATGTCTGTCGTTGGGTTTGTGCCTACACCGCTATTGACCGCAGGACTGCAATACGCAGGAGCAAAAACGAGCAAACGCGGGTCTGTGTTCTGCAAATCAGTCGCGTTATTGAATAGGGCGGGGCTATCAAAAGTCAAGTTTCCACCATTAGAATTGACGATGCTTGTTGATGAATTGCTCAGGCTTCCTTGAGGTTGGTTGATAATCGTATTTTGTACGTTCAGCGTACTTGCAGAGGTATTTCGGATTCCTGTTCGTCCTGTGCTTCCTATGTTGTCTGTGATGGTACAGTTTTGCAAAGTCAGCGTAGAAGCCCTAAAAAAGCCGTTTTGAATCGTTGCCCCAATGTTTGGTTCAGTGCTGGAATTGTTAAAAGCAATCACACAATTAGTGAGTGTTGCAGTTGTCCCCAAAAAGTTTTCAAAACCATTCATCAGTGCGCCACCTGTAAAACCCGCAGTATTATAAAGCAAAAAACAGTTTTGCAAACTCAGATTTCCTGTGTTCAGGATTGCGCCGCCATTGTCAGGCACGCCGCCGTTTTGCAAACTCAAATTATTCATGTTTACCGTTCCTGAAATTATCCTAAAAATACGAAAAGGCATTTCGCTATTTCGCTTGATAATCACTGTTTTAGCACCAGAGCCACCGTTAATTGTGATATTTTTGCTAATAATTAACGTCGCATTTAACAAAATTTCATTGACATTGGGCGCAAAAGAAATGATACTATTAGGGCAGGCTCGCAAAAGTGCCTCGCGCAAAGAACCTGCACCACTGTCATTTCCATTGCTCACCACAAAATTGTTATTCTCTGTCAATGTGTAACTTACAGCCACAGACCTATCA
>JAAFJS010000126.1 GCA_013298985.1 Cytophagales bacterium | reverse complement strand
AGAGAGGCATTCAGTTAGACGGCAATGCTACTAATATCTTTGTCCGCAGAAATAATATTTCCAATATTTCAGTACAAGGTATCCAAGTAGGCAATAATTGCGGTGGTGTGATGATTAGCGAAAACGTCATAGACAAGGCAAATACCACAAGTACAGCAGACAGAGGCGGTATCACTTTCTACGCTACTACCTTGCAAGGGTCGCTTAATATCCAAAACAATATCGTAAGCAACTCCTTCAACGGTGTGGCTTCCAGAGATGTTTCCAATGATGTTACAGGAAAAAATATTACTATCACACTCAATAACTTAGAGAATAATAGTAATAAAACGGTATATCACAATCACACAAGTATTTTGCCTGTAACGTGTAACTGGCATGGGGTAGCGGCTTATGCTGCTGCGGTGGCTACCGTTTCTACCAATGTAGATATTGTTACTCGCCTCACAGATGGCACAGATACAAACGTGCCTACGATTGGTTTCCAGCCTGACCTCACCAAGTGTAAAGGCAAACCGAACAAGAAAGTTTCACCCATTTTAGAGTGCGTAAGACTTTTGGGCAATGGAGATTACGAAGCTACTTTTGGCTATAAAAATGACAATGACGAAGATGTAATTATCCCTATTGGGAATGACAACAAGTTCACTCCTACACCTATTGGGAGAGGACAACCTACTACTTTCCTACCTGGTCGTCAGGTAGCTGTCTTTACTGTTATTTTTGATGGCAATCCTTTGGTTTGGTCTTTAAAGAATCCATTAGAAGGTCAAAACAGAACAGCTACGGCAAGTAATAATGCTGCCTCTATTTGTAAGAGCATTACAGTCAGTCCTATCGCTGATGTATGTGCCGGCGGTAATACGACAGTTACTTTTACAACTACGGGTGCTTATGGTATGGGCAACACATTTAACGTAGAGCTTTCTGCGCCAAATGGTAGCTTTGCTTCACCTACTGTACTTGCTTCTGGTACTTCTCCTTTGGGCGTTACTTTACCTAATAACATAGCAAGCTACAAAGTAAGAGTAGTATCAAGCAGCCCTGCTGTTACAAGCAATGAGGTAAGTTTAGTTACCAAATTCTGCGTGCCTGTATGTAACCCACCCTCAAATGCAAATCCTAATTTGGTCGTCAATGGCGATTTTGAGGCAGGCGCAACAGGATTTACCAGCGAGTATAGTTTTGGAAATATGTATGACCCACAAATTATCGCTGTTACTGACAATCCAAATTCCTTGCATACAGCATTTAGTGCTTGCGAAGACCATACACCAAGCCCAGGAACTAAAATGCTCTTGGTAAACGGTGCTGAAATACCTAACGTCAAAGTTTGGTGTCAAAATGTATCTGTGGTGGCAGGTCAGACTTATACCTTTACTGCTTGGGCTACCAGCGTACACCCCGCAGAACCTGGCGTATTGGAACTTACTGCCAATATCATGGGAGTCAATACAGGCATCAGCCTCACCCCAGATGTGTGCAAATGGACACAGTTTGGTGGGAATTGGACTGCAACAACTACGGGTAGTGTGGAAATTTGCATTATTACGAAGGGAACAGCTTTTGGTGGCAATGATTTTGCCATTGACGACATTTCTTTTGGCTTTGCTTGTACGCCTACACTTACCGCCACTTGCCCAGCCAATGTTACTGTCAATACAGACAAAGATATTTGCACTGCATCAGGAGTGAGCTTAGGAACACCTACATTTAGTGGTACTTGCCCTCCTATCTCTACTTCTAATGATGCCCCTGTGGTTTTCCCAATCGGCAATACGACCGTAACATGGACAATATCAGATGCTTGTGGAAATATCACAAAATGTACGCAATTAGTTACTGTTGTAGATACTCAAAAACCGACCATTATGTGTGCGGCAGATGTAGTAACGTATAGTGAACCAGACAAATGCTTTGCAACTATTCAGTTAAATGCTCCTAAAACAGGTGATAACTGTGGTATTCAATCTGTTACAAACAATGCACCTGCTACTTTCCCTGTGGGTATAACCACTGTAATTTGGACAGTAACAGACGTAAATGGCAATCAACAGCAATGCGCTCAAAACGTAACTGTGAATGACATCACTGCGCCTTCTATCATTTGCCCTGCCAATATCACAGTAAATAATGATGCTGGCAAATGCTCCAAAGTTGTAACCTTTGCTACACCATCTTTTGGCGATAACTGCTCTAATGCAACTATCACACAAACAGTAGGTTTAGTATCAGGCAGTGAGTTCCCTGTGGGTGTAAATATCGTAACCTTTGAGGCAACTGATGCCGCAGGTAATAAGACAAAGTGTTCTTTTACCGTAACCGTAAAGGATACCGAAAAGCCTACCATTATTTGCCCAGCGAACATCACAGTCAATAACGATAAAGTGCTTGGATTGCCTGTTTGTCTTGCCAAAGTAAATTATAGCTTACCTACATTCAACGATAATTGCGCTGGCACAACTATCAAACGCACCTCAGGACCTCTTACCGCTTCTGGTAGCCTTTTCCCAGTGGGAACTACCACAGTAACTTATGAGGCAACTGATGCCGCAGGGAATACCTCAACTTGCTCATTTACCATCACAGTCAAAGATGTAGCTCCTCCTGCGATTGCCTGCCCTGCAAACATTGTCAAAAACAATGATGTAGGTGTGTGTGGCGCAGTAGTAACGTTCAAGAAACCAATTGCCCTTGACCAGTGTCTTTTTGGCGTAACCGTAACACAAACTGCTGGACTTCCTTCTGGTAGCGTTTTCCCAGTGGGAACTACTACGGTAACTTTTGAGGCAACTGATGCCGCAGGGAACACCGCAACTTGCTCATTTACAGTCAAAGTAAATGATACAGAGAAGCCAAAAATTACTTGCCCTCCTTCTTTGAGTATCAATGCAGATGCAGGTAAAAACTTTGCAAGTGGCGTAGCTTTGGGAACACCTATCACTTCTGATAATTGTGCTGTCAATCCAGCAACCAATAACGCACCTCTGACTTTCCCATTAGGAACAACAACTGTAACATGGACAGTAACCGACCTAAGCGGCAATTCAGCGACTTGCACACAAAAAGTAACCGTAACTGACGGAGAAGCACCGACTGTAACCTGCCCTGCCAATGTAAGTGTATTTGCTGACCAAGGCAAGTGCAGCACTGCGGGTGCAAATGTAACTTTGGGCAATCCAATCGCCTCGGACAATGACGGCATCGCTTCTGTTACTAACAATGCACCTTCTTCTTTCCCTGTCGGAGTTACCATCGTAATATGGACAGTAACAGACAAGGCGGGCAACAAGGCAACTTGTGAACAGACCGTTACCGTAACTGATAATCAACTCCCTACCATTACTTGCCCTGCTAATATTACGGTAAATGCAGAACAAGGAAAATGTAGCGCAACAGTGAAGTTAGGAGATGCTCAGGCAAGCGATAATTGTGGGGTGAAGTCAATCACGAATGATGCACCAAGCACCTTCCCAGTAGGCACAACGACCGTAACATGGACTGTAACAGATGTCAATGGCAACAAGAACACCTGCGAGCAAAAAGTTACTGTAACCGATAACCAAGCACCAGTTTTGGTAGGTCTGCCTGCGAACTTGAATATCACTGTAAGTTGCAACCAAGTGCCAAGCGCACCGACTGTAACTGCTACTGATAATTGTGGCGCACAAGTAACCTACGAGGAAAAAAGAACAGATGGCAACTGTATCAACAATTATGTGTTGAAACGCACTTGGACTGCAAAAGATGGCGCAGGAAATATGACGACTGCTACACAAACTATTACAGTAGAAGACAAGACACCTCCTGTGGTTACTTGCCCAGCAGACATCAGTCGTTCAATTAATGCAAATGAAACAGGCGCAAATGTGAGTTTCTCTGCCACTGCAACAGATGCTTGTGCGGGTGCGGTATCGCTATCTTATGCTCCTGCTTCTGGTAGCTTCTTTGCGGTAGGAACTACAACTGTAACTGTAACAGCGACAGACGCTTGTGGCAACAAATCTACTTGTACTTTCAAAGTGATTGTTACCAAAAGACCTCCTGCCTGTGTTGCTGATTGCAATAGACCTAAATATGCTTCTTCTGTGGCATCTTATAGCCCTGGCAACAGGAAAAATGGATTGGCACTCCCTCCTTCCAGAGCAATTTCTGCTAACGCATTAGGTGTACCTCAAAACAATGATACTAACAACTTCGTATCCTTGGGCTTTGGTGGTAACATTGTACTGCGATTAGGTAGTCCTGTTTTAGACCACAATGCGAGTGGTGGTGATATTTTCATAGTAGAAACAAGCTTTGGACGGGCAGGCGAAACTTGCGTGATTATGAATAGTAGTACCTATCCAGAAACTGCAAAAGTGGAAGGCTCAGAAGATGGAATCAACTTTGTTTTCTTAGGTAATCTGTGCCGAGCAGGTGCAGTAGATGTTGCTCCCGCTATCAGAGCTGGTATGAATTGCGTGAAGTTTATCAGAATCACTGATACATCTAACCCCATGCAGTTTAGCGGCAATGACGACGGCTTTGACGTAGATGGTGTTTTAGTTTGTCCAAGACAAGTGATGAACGCCATCAATGCACTTGCTTGCGCCCAAAATCAGCCAAGTTGTGTAAGAAACAACAGAGGTCGTACAGAAGGAACTGACGAAGATACTTACGAGTTTGATGCAGAGTTTAGCAACCTTGCCCCTAATGCCGTAGAGCAAGTTTCAATGTCTATGTTCCCCAATCCTGCAAATAGTGAAGTGAACTTGGACATTATTGCAGATGAGTCAGTAGGACAAGTAACGCTAATAATGTATAATGCTTTGGGCGTATTGGTAGAATCTAAGCAATTCAATACCGAGTACGGCTTTAATAGAAATACAATGCAAGTAAGCCACTTGGCAACAGGCATTTATTTCATCAAAGCAACTTCCAAAGATGGTAGCTTCACTCAAACCTTTAAATTAGTGAAGGAGTAATGGGCTGTTAATCAAAGAGTAAATGTTCAACAACAAAACCCCATTAGGCTTAGGCTTGGTGGGGTTTGTTTTTTTATGTTTAGATTTGTTGGTTTTCAAAAAATTATGGTGCTTTGTATGCTTACTTTTTTTAACATTTTTGTATCTTGCTTTCCAATAAACCCTAAAATGTAAAAACCTATGTCATCTAAGCCCATCATCTTTCTTGCCTTTGCCAATGACAGAGAAGACCATGCTCGCTACCTCCGCAACTTACCTTTGGAACTCGATGGCATCAGAAAAGCCTTAGAAAAAGCCCAAGATAACAAGCTCTGCGAAGTGATTTTTGAGCCAAATTGTAGTATAGAGAAAATCATAGACGCTTTCCAAAAATACCAAGAACGAATGGTAGTTTTTCACTATGGCGGTCATGCAGATGGCTATCAGCTTCTTCTCGAAACCCTGTTAGTCGTTGAAAATGCTAACAGTGGCTTATCTCAAGAAAAACGACTGTTAGGGTCTGCGACTACTCACAGCATTGCCCATGCCGAAGGCTTAGTGGCACTTTTTGCCAAACAAAAATTCCTCAAATTGGTCTTTTTCAATGGCTGTACGACTGAGCAGCAAGCGCAAGAGTTAGCAGAAAAAAGTAAGATAGTAGTTATTGGTACAAATAGCGAAATCAATGACGAAATAGCTACAAACTTAGCCATTCGCTTTTATAAAGGTTTAAGTATCAACCTCACCATTGGCAGGGCGTGGGAAGATGCTTTGGTAGCGCTAAAAATCAAGCAGGGAAGTGAAGATACGCGTGGATTGTACCGCAAAGAGGCAAAAGAAATACCTGAAAAAGCACCTTGGGAATTGTTTTTTAAAGATAAAACCGCGTTAGATTGGCGGTTGAATATGATAAGAAAATACAATATTGGTAATATTTACAAACTACTCAATGCCTCTTTCAATGATGAAAACTTGCAGACTTTCTGCCAAATAAATTTTGAGGAGGTATTCAATAACTTTGGAACGGGGCAGAGCAGAAACCTAAAACTGATGGCACTGATAGACCACACAAAAAGGAGATTAGAAGTAGAAAAACTCTTAGATTTGGTAGCAGAGGAAAACAAAGCCCAGTTTGAGCAGTTTAAACCGTATTTTGATTAGAAAAAATGAAACGATAACTAATAACTGCGGAAATTTTTTTTTAAGTTTTCAAGTATTGGACAAGTTCTGCGATTTGTTCGTTTGTGATATTGTTTTCATTCATTCAAAGAGCTAATTTGCATAACATTTAATGAGATGTTCTTTTAATGCTGTTTCCAACTCCTTAAAATAACCAATCAGAAAAAAAGCAAGTACCAATAAATTACTTATTGAATTAAAATCTCGTACTTGAATAGTTTCCCAACCCAAATTTTGTTTTAAAAAACGAAAAACTACTTCTCCAAATCAGAAGCATCAGGTTTGCGTATATCGCAACCATCATGCAAAACATAAAGCTGATTTGAACTACCCAAATCAGCAAGCGTTTTTTCCTTGACGCAACCCAAAATAATTTCTTTACTCAAGGTATTTACTTGTTTGCCTGATATTAAACCTTTTAATTTATCATATTCATTCTTGTCTTTGGAAGAGGAATAGATACGCAAATGCTTGCTTTCCAAGATTTTAGATACTAATAGTTCGATGTTTTTTTAAACGAGTATCTTTGGATTTAGTACAAAGAGAAGACAAATAAGTAGTAAGACTCATCATCATATTTTTTTAGCTAAAATAAAAACTTTTAATTAATTTTTAAAAGATTTCCGCAGTTATTAGTTTTTATCTCTAAAAGATTTTAAAATATTGATAATCAGCAAATTATGAAATAGAAAGCATAGCTTCATGCTGAGAGGGTTACGCCTTACTTCATTTCAGTATGGTCGCCCAGGTTCAGATTGAGGTTGGGCAGTTTTAGCACTACATCATCACCTATCAGGGAAGAATCCAAGACCGAGTTTTCCAACTGGCTGTAAGAACCAATGATGCTATTTTTGATGATGGCATCTTTGATTTTAGAGTTATTGCCTATCGCTACATCAGGACCTATAATTGAGTTTTCTATTTCACAATTTTCTCCAATGCTCACAGGCGGAATAAGGATACACGAACGAAACTTCTCAGGGTCAGTCGACTGAAACTCAGGGCGATTCAGCAATACGACATTCGCGGCAAGGAGGCTATCCTTTTTCCCACAGTCGTACCAGTAATTAGCCTCTGCCACGCTGACCTGTTCTCCCTCCAAAATCATAATTTTCAGCGCATCAGTCATATAATATTCGCCATCAGTGATAAGCGCATTACTCACCAAATGCTCAACCGCTTTGAGTAATAAAGGCACATTGCTAATCTTGTAAATGCCTATCAGGGCAAGGTTGGACATCGGAATTTTGGGCTTGACCGTAACCTTGTCAATAAACTTTCTATCATCATCAAGCTCTGCTATATTATATAGTGTAGGATTATCTACTTTTTGCACACCAGCCACTGAGTTTTGCACCCAAAGCACTTCCTGTGGCTTCAAGCTAAAAATAGCATCGCCAGGAATAATCAAAATTTCTTGCTCATTTTCTATATATTGCCTCACCGTCCATATCGCGTGGGCAGCTTCGTTGAGGCTGTCTTGGGCAACAAAAAGACGCTTAATTTGAGGATAATTCGCACTGATATAGCTCTCTATTTGGTAGCCCAACTCACCAATCACAAAAATAAAATCATCAAGCCCGACAGTTAATAATCGGTCTAAGATATGTCCCAAAATAGGCTTTCCTGCTACTTGCAAAAGGGCTTTGGGTTGCGTGTAGGTATGTGGGCGCAAGCGCGAGCCTATGCCAGCTAAGGGAATCACTACTCTCATTTTATTTTATTTTTACAGGAATCACCGCCATCAATCCATGAATTCGGTACGCCTTTTGGGTTTTTTGTTCTATACACTTATACGTTTTGCGGAGTTTTTCTCCTTTCTGAAAAATCCTTCCGTCCTCTATCTGAAAAAAACTATTGGACGAAATTTCCTCCAAACTTATCGTACTTCCTTCTTTATCATATTTTTTGAGCAAACGCATCAGGTTTTCGTCGCGACAACTGGAAGCGGCAGGATTGTTCATATAGTTCTGCAATGCGTCTTCAATCTCATGTGGAAAAATACTCTGATGAAAAAACACATTCATCAAACGCTGAAATTCCCTTTTCCACTGTGTGCCATGTGGCAAAACAGAATGTTTGTATTTTTCAAAAGTTGTCAAATGCGCCAGCTCATGCACCAGCGTAAGCAAAAAGGCATACTGGTTTAGGTTTGCATTGATGGTAATTTTATGCCCACTCTTGCCATCAGGAGAACGATAGTTACCCAAAATACTGCGGCGCGGCGCAGTAATCTTTAAGTGTACCTTATACAGAATCAGCCATTTAGCAATCTGACTCACCGCTGCAATAGGGATATACTTCTGAATAATATGTTTGATTTTGTCTTCGGTCATGTAAAGGGCAAAGGGGGATTGCGCGTTTATTTTAAAATGCAAAACTATACAATTTTATAAAAGAAAGGAAAGAGGATTGTGTAAATAAATATAAAAAAAATAATGACATTTGTTTTGCTGATTTTTGAAAAAATTTATCTAAAAATCTATATTTCCAAAAATATAACCTGACATTTGAAATATATTTGGTATTATTAAGTTTTAAATAAAACTCTTTTACGCTGAATAAGAGAAGTTTAGCTATTATTTCAAACATTATAATATAATTTAATCAAAAAATCATATCGCGATAGTACAATTTTTCAATTTAATCTCCTAAATTTGCAAAAAATGTGAAAATCTGTATTTAAACTCTTAAAAACCTAAATTTCAATTTAATTGTATTAAAAAGAGTTTTTGAAGTTAAAAGATATTGTAATTTTAAATGCCTGAAAATTAGTAAAATTAAAAATTTCAAGATAAAATTGCAATCTTTTTATATTAAGAACTATTTTTGGTATTTAAACTCATGTTCAAATTATTAAACTTGAATAACCTAAATCTAATACTTAAACCTATGAGACAAAGAGTGAACTATGTAAGTCTGATAGTTTTGTTAGCATTGTTCTTGGGCGTAAAGGTACAAGCCCAAACAATTGCTGATAGAATTACTAAACGCGACGTGCAACCAAAGGCAGAGAGAATGCCAAACGTCATTAACACATTATTACATGACGAGTATGCGCCAGCTATCAGTCCAGACGGAAGAACCCTTGTATATCAATCAAACGAGGGAGGAAAAACTTGGGAATATTACAGATTGTGGCACTCGATGCGCGATACTGTAACAGGTTTCTGGACAAAGCCTGCACCTATTGACGAAATCAATGGCGATTTCAAACAAGGCGACATCTATGGCGGTCCTGCACTAAGCTATGATGGAAAGACTTTGTACTTCTTCGCCAAAATGGGCGATGGAGGTTCTGAAGACCTTTACCATTCTATGAAAGGTGCTGACGGCAAATGGAGCAAGCCTGAAAAAGTACCAGGAAGTGTAAACTCTGGCGAATATGAAGGCTTCCCTTCTATTTCTCCTGATGGAATGTTCCTATACTTTATGAGAATGAAAGATGGCAGTTCATCTTCTTCTTCTACAAGTACTGCTGGTGCTGAAACAAGCAAAAAGGATAGTAAATCTTCTGCTGCCAAAACTTGCTACAAAATGATGGTAGCAAAGAGAAAATTGGACGGTAGCTTTGGCGAGCCAATGGAATTGCCTTCTCCAATCCCTGGTGATTGCGACAAACACGTAAGAATCATGCCTGATGGTCAGTCATTGTTCTTCTCTTCTACACGCACTTGGTTATCTCCCAAAGATTCCAAAGATTTCGATTTGTATTATTCTATGATGCAGCCAGGTGGCGCATGGACTGCTCCTGTAATGACAGACATGAGTCCTTGGGTAAGAACTACCATGTATTCTTATCAGCCAGATATGTTAGTTTCTGTTGCTCCTAATGACAATCCTCACGTATTGGCTTATTTCAGTTCTTACAGAGGTGCATCTCACGAGTTGTTTACTTATCCTTTGCAGGAGAGATTCAAGCCAAAAAGAACTTGCTGGTTCAATGCAACCGTAGTAGATTCTTCTGATGGCAAGAAATTGAAGCCAGTAGTTAAGGTAACGAACTTGACTCGCGACCCATTGAGCTATGACAAAAATTCTGACGAAGGCAAATTTAAAACTGTTTTGACAGAAGGCAACAAGTACAGATTCCTCTTCGAACTCGAAGACTATGAGCCTGTTACATTTGTAGTTGATTTGACCAAAGATATGTCAGAGTGGGAGTGTAGCAAGATGGTGAAAATGCGTAAGAAAGGCGTACAAGCAACTGTTTCAGTAAAAGATGGTTTGACCAATGAATTGATTGCTGAATCTAATGCTGATATTAAGCCAGATGACTCCAATGGTAAAGTTTCTGAATTTAAGAAAACAGGACCTGGTCAATTCTTTGCTTTATTGATGCCTGGTACTACTTATACTGCTAACGGTACTGCTGACCAATACGAGCCTGCTTCTATTTCTTTGGACTTGAAAAACAAAGTTGCTGGTGATACAATTAATAGAGAAATTTTCTTGTTTGACTTGTCTAAAATTGTGTTCCAAAACATCAACTTTGAAACAGCAAGACCTCGTACTTTGGTAGAGAAAGAACTTGATGTAGCTTTGTTGCCAAAAGCAAGAGCAGAGTTAGATAAGGTTTACAAATTCTTGACGGATTACCCAAGAGTTTCTATCCGTATCGAAGCACACACTGACGACCGTTCAAGCGATGAGTTTAACCAAGGCTTGTCAGAACGCAGAGCAGCAGCAGCCAAATATTACTTGACAAAGGTAAAAGGCATTGCTGAAAGCAGATTAGAAGTTCGTGCTTTTGGTGAGAAATCTCCAACTGTACCAAATACTACTCCTGCTAACTGGGCTTTGAACCGTCGTGTTGAGTTCAAACCAATGATTAAGCGATAGTAATTATTTTATATATTTTGTAAAGTTAAAAACTATGCAAAGTCTGAAAGCAACAATCTAAATGGTTGTTGCTTTCTTGTTTTAAATCAGATGTATGCCCAAGATTCTTATCATTCGTTTTTCATCTATTGGCGATATAGTTTGGACTACGCCAATTATTCGCTGTGTAAAACAGCAAATGCCTGACTGTGAACTTCACTTTGCCACCAAAGAAAGCTACGCTACCATGTTGGTCGCAAACCCATACATAGATAAACTTTTCTTACTCAAAGATAATTTGTCGGACTTGACCAACGCGTTAAGCGCAGAAAAATATGATTACATCATCGATTTGCACAAGAACCTGCGGACATTGAAAATGAAACTTTCTTTGAGTGGAAAAAAATTTACTTACAACAAATATATTTTTGAAAGATGGCTTTTTGTCAAATTCAAAATTAATAAAATGCCACATTCTCATATTGTAGATAGGCACTTTGAAGCAGTCGCACCTCTGGGCATCAAAAATGATGGAAAAGGATTAGATTATTTTATTGCTTCCATAGATGAGATAAATATCAAAAATGAATTACCTGCTCAGTTTCAAAAAGGATATGTTGCTTATATCATTGGCGGAAGCGAAAGCACTAAAAAATTGCCACTCTCAAAAATGGTGGAACTTTGCAGGAAAATTAACCGCCCTATTGTACTAATTGGGGGTAAAGAAGATATAGAAAACGGAGAAAAACTGACGAGTTGGGGGTTAGCGCATCGGCTATCCATTACTAATCTCGCAGGGAAACTCACCATTAGCCAATCAGCGTCTGTAGTTAGGCAAGCAGAAAAAGTTTTTGGACATGATACAGGACTTACTCAGATTGCGGCAGCGTTCCACGATACCGTTTACTCTATTTGGGGAACTACCACTCCCCTTTTTGGGATAAAACCTTACACAAAAAACTCTATTTTATTGGAAAACAAGGAGTTAAAATGCCGTCCTTGCTCGAGAGCAGGCGCACCAGTTTGTCCTTTAAAGCATTTCAAATGTATGAATGAACTGAAATTTGATTTTTGATTACTTTTACGCCATTGGTCATCATAAACTCAATGCACCAATACACTCAAATTTTTCACTGCAAAAGTTTCCATTTCCAAAGATTTGTTTTGGCTAAAAAATAGCGAAAAGAAACGCCCAAGACACCCATACCATATTTTACACTGCGCTTAAAATTGATAGAAGATGCCTCTGGAAAATACTTGGTAGGACAGGTAACTTCACCAATCTCGAAATCATGATAGAAAATTTGGGCTATCATTTGGTTATCAAAAATAAAATCATCAGAGTTTTGCGAATAATTGATTTTTTCCAATACTTCGCGCGTGTAGGCGCGATAACCAGTGTGGTACTCAGAAAGTTTCTGCCCCATCATTTGGTTTTGGAAAAAGGTTAAAAACCGATTGGCAATATATTTATAGATAGGCATTCCGCCTTTGATAGCACCCTTACCCAGTATGCGCGAAGCAAAAACAACAGGATACAAGCCCTGCCCTATAATCGAAATCATGGCAGTCAGCAGTTTGGGAGTGTATTGATAATCAGGGTGAAGCATCACTACAATATCCGCCCCAACTTCTATCGCCTTGTTATAACACGTTTTTTGATTGCCCCCATAACCTTTGTTTTTCTCATGCTTAATCACATGATTAATGCCCAATCTTTGAGAAACATCACTTGTGTCATCTTTACTCGCATCATCTACTAAAATAACCTCATCTACAATATCAAAAGGAATTTCTTTATACGTTTGTTCTACCGTTTTTGAGGCGTTATAAGCAGGCATGACTACCACCACTTTTTTATTCAAATACATAAGATGTAATAGGTTTTAATTAAGCACAAATCTATACCAAAATCAAATGATTTTTAGCAATGTGATTACCATTTTACAAATATTAACACTTTAAATCATGCAAAGTTACCATTTTGCATTACATAAAGGCTTGTTTTTTGCGGATAGGTTTTTATGAAAACTCCTTTTTTTAAAAAAATAGTATTTTTACTCATTTTGGCAACTGCCCTGAGCCTCGTTTCTACTTCCTGTGGGAGTAGCAAAAAACAAGCGCAAGCAAGTGAGGAACAGGGGAAAAAGAAGAAAAAGAAGAAACTCCCGCGCTGCAAAATGAAGTCTTGCCA
Organism: Cytophagales bacterium; assembly: GCA_013298985.1. GTDB lineage: Bacteria > Bacteroidota > Bacteroidia > Cytophagales > Thermoflexibacteraceae > Thermoflexibacter. The sequence goes on along the minus strand of JAAFJS010000126.1, from coordinate 4,387 downwards.
CGTTCGCATGAATCACCTGCATGATGGCGCAGAGTTTCGCGGCAAGTGTAACTGGTTCTTACGCAACTGGTTCTACTTTGGCAAAGAACCCAAAATAGGCGAAGGGTTAAAAAAGTCCAAACGCGACCCGCACCAGTGGAAAATGAGGAAAGATAAGCAGTAAACTTTGTTTAGGCTAATCTACAACCTTAAATCGCTTCAAATCAGGCTTGTTTTCACGCTTGCGCTTTAAGTCATAGTCATACAAAACCCTTCCCAAATTTGCTAAAAATGGGAAACCAATGCTGTCATATTCATACTTATCATCATTAAAAATCTGGTCTTCGTTCACGTAAATCACCACAGAAAGCATAAATTCAGTTTGGTTTTTAAAATCTACAATGTACGCATTGTCAATTAGATAGCCATAAGCCAGCCCAATTTTATTGTAAATACGAATGGATTTGTTCGTGATATTTGGAGTGTCAGCATAAATTAAGAACTTCACAAAATTATCAGTCATGGTCGTATCTTTTTTGTAGTTTGGATAGTTGCTTTCGCGAGGCAAGATGGACATAGACTTATAGAGCAGTTTGTAATCATCATTTGTCAAGTTAAAACGCTGTTTTTCAGGCACAGCTTCGGGAAAAATTACTGCTTTTAATAGTTGGTGTAGATTACTCAGCGAAATATAATTTTTATCTGCAAAGTTCATGGGTTGCTCTATCAATTTATCTTTTTTGTAAAAACCTTTTCCCGCAGTTTCGTTTTTCAGCTTGAAAGGGTATGTTTTTTCATTGTATTCGAGAGGTTTGTGATAAACTAACTGCTTTCCGCTATAAAAACGCATTGGATTCGTATATTTTGCCCTTTCGTCGCCATCACCAATGGAAAGCCTATGAATAATTCGTACGTCTTCATACCCTTTTTCGTGCAGTTTGTCATTCAAGTAGCCCTGCCCCACAAATTCGTATAAACGGTTATGAGCATCGTTGTCGCTTACTATAAATAGTTTTTTGACGTAATGAGCTATTGATGGGCGCAAATTGGCAGCAGTAGAATCGTAAAGCACCTTTGTCTGTTCGCGATAACCACTGTCTATTTGCATACGCGAATACTTATCAAACCCCTTGATGTTTAGCTCATTGACTCGTTCTAAGGCAAGCAAAGCTGTAGGGAATTTGACGGTGCTTGCTGGATAAAAATACTGAGATTTATCTAAGCGATAGCTATATTCCTTGAAAGATGGTTGATTATTTTTATCTCTATCTATCTGTGTATAAATGATTTGTACCTCAAATTTGGCAGGATTTTCCATGACTGTACCAAATAAATCCAAACGACTTTTTAGCAAGCCTTCTATCAAATTCGAATCGCTTGTCTGACCAAAAGCAGAAGTAACACCTAAAATGGTGCATAAAAAAAGGACAATTCCCTGTACAATAATCTTTTTCATAGTAAATAGTGGCGAAAATAATTCAGTTTCGAGGTGCAATTTAAGCTAAATTTATTGCCTTCCAAACTTGCGAAATCACAAGTATTAACATTGAAATTCTTACGTGTGCAAGCACGCACCTATCTTTCTGTCATTTAAGCAATTAACAAGTAAAAATACTTAGTAAAAACAAGTAAAAATACTTAACAAATCTATACATAAATTCACACACTTTTCTTTATTAAATAGTTGGTAATGAATATTTTAGCTTGTATTTTTTATCAATTCTTAGAAAAAGGCAATAGAATATCAATAAAGTTCAATTTTTTTTGCAAATAAGTGTTAAATCTTGCATGATTCATAAATATTTGATTATCAATTATTTATAATTATTAAGGTTTTTTATTAATTAATAAGTCATTGATAATGAATATTTTAATATTTTTCCAATAGAGCAAGCATTAGCAAGCCAGATTTTGATTTAAAAAACAATATGCTAATTTTGGATTCGTTTTAGAGGAGGTAGAAGGAAAAATTGACATCAAAAAAGGAGTTGAGTATCTTAAATTCTTTGCCATTTTATTCCTTGTACTTATTATTTAAACCATATAATTAGGACTTATGAAACTGACTATTAAGCAATTAACCATTAGCTTATTTTGTGCAGGGCTTCTGAATAGCTGTACGTTTATCAATAAAACAGCTTATTCGATTAAAGCACAAAAGGAAGGAAAGGAAACAAATTTGTTTGCTAAGTTAAAAAAGAAGCCTCTTAGGGTCGCCGAACCTATCTTTATTACAACGGCAATGGCGGATAAAGTTTCTTTTTTCCCATTCGCACCTACTACCCCGCCCTTAGTTTTTGCCCAAGTTGAGCCTTTATGTATTGACTTTGAGCCACTTAAATCTCTCCAAGACGACCTCACCATATACGCAAAGAAATTTTTAGGCACGCGCTACTTACCAGGCGGCAGAAGCAAAAAAGGATTTGACTGCACCAACTTTACTTCTCATTTGATGGAACATTATGGCTACAAAATCCCCGCAGGTTGCTCTCAGGCAAATCATGGCGAGCAAGTTAGCTTCGAAAATGTACGAAAAGGAGATTTATTATTTTTTGGGTATAAAAGCAAAAAAGGTGGAAGCTACCGAGTGAGCCACGTGGCAATGGTGGTTTCTGATGAAGGCGAGGACATTCATTTTATCCATGCGGCGAATCGCGGCATTGTGATTGATAACTTGGAGTCTGCTTCATGGAAAACGTATTACAAAAGTAGGTATTTGTTTGCCAAACGCATTATTCAGTCGGGAAAAGATGAAACGCTGGCGATGAAAGGCAATCAGTTTGTGGCAAATAAATAAAATTGGTAGAGTTTTGCCACAGGAATTTTTAAGGTGGATAGGCTGATAATGAATCGGTCTATCCATTTTAGTTTGTCCAGTTTGGCAAGTACATGAGCAAACTGAGGCACTAACTCAAAATTTTCGGTAAAAAAGCTCAATCGCAAATGGTAGCGTACAGATATCGCCAACGCCAGATTTTCTTGGATTGTTTGGTTTTGTATCATTGCTTTTTGATGCACTTTGAGGGTAGAAATGAGGTGCTGGTTATTTTTTTTCAAATAAAAAGCCTGTCCATGCGAGTTTTTTAAGATTCTTTTTTTTACTAATAAATCATTGATAAAGAAATAGTTATATTTTCTTGCTGACCTCACCCAAAAATCATAATCTTCATAACTTAGCATTTCGTCATAGCCATTTAGCTCGTCCAGCACTTTTTTGCGAATCATCATACTGGGCGCGCTGATAAAAGATTTTGCCAAAATCTGCTCATAAATATTGCCTTGTGGCACAGCAATCAACAAATTTCCCTTGTCGTCTCTCTGGAAATGAGTTTTTAATTGGCTGCCGTTTTCGTTGATATAATACAAATCAGAAAAAACGACGGCATAGCTTTCTTCTAATTTTTCAAAAGTAACTACTTGTTTTTCAATGCAATAGGGTAGCAATAAATCATCTGCGGCTAAGTCAATTACGTATTTTCCTTTTGCCTGCGCCAGCCCCAAATTAAACGCCTTGCAATTGCCTTGATTGGTAGAAAGGGACAAAAAAGAGGTTTCTATTGGGGTAAGAGAGAACGTAGTTTGATAGATTTGACTTTGATTATCAAGGGTTTGCTTTATTATTTTTGCACTTTCGTCAGGGCTTGCATCATCTACTACAATGAGCTGGATAGCAGGATAAGTCTGCTCAAATACAGAAGTCAGTGCCTGACGAACATATTTTTCGTGCTTATAACACAGGCAAATGACCGTTACCAAAGGCTGATTTTTCATTTTTCCCACAGGGCAAGTAAATATTTGCTAAATAGGAGGAAACCCACCAAAACGGCAATGATGGCTGTAACTAACACGCCGCCTGCTGCCATGTCCTTGATTTTTCCTGCTTTTTCATTGAAATCAGGCGAAACCATATCTACCAAGCGTTCGAAAGCACTGTTAAAAATTTCGGCTGTCCACACCATGCCAATCACCAAGAGCAAAATAGCCCAATCAGTGAGTGAAATTTGAAGGAAAAAGCCAAGTAATCCCACGACCACTGCCGCGACTACGTGTACGCGCATATTGTTTTCTTCTTTGACTGCCAAGCGAATCCCGCGCCACGCAAAGATGAAACTTGTAAACATTTTGAGTAAATCTATTCCGTATTTTATAATCCAAGACATGGTATTCGCCTTTTTAAAACAATAATTATTTTAATCCCTAACTTCTTTTTTTATTAGGTAACATTTTTTTTTTTGAGGTTAAACGCATCAATGATAATTTTTGCTTTTTTTGGAATTTCTGCTTCTACCCAAGTATCATTGATTTTTACTTTCTTTACATTTTGCAATAATAAAAGAATGTCAGCAGGAGAATATTTTTTATTCAAGTCTGTTTCTTTGAGTTGGGCGATGATGCGATAATAGGCTCG
>JAAFJS010000125.1 GCA_013298985.1 Cytophagales bacterium | reverse complement strand
TGCATTGAGTTCCACGTCTAAGCGCATTTTGGCTTTGACCTCAATGTTTCTGACCCTGACCCTGTAGCCCACACTCGACACAAAAACATCATGCCTTCCCTGCGGAACTTTGATGGAAAAATAGCCAGTAGAATCTGAGAAAGCACCAATCCCCAGACTTTTGATGGAAATATTAGCCCCTGCGATGGGCTTTTGAGTGTCCTCGTCGGTAATGTAGCCTTCTACCTGATACCAAGCAGGAGGCGTGAAAGAAACCAAGAAAAAAAGACTAATGAGGAAAGAAAAACAAAGAATAGAAGTGGTTGATTCGAAAAAACAACGTAAGCGTGTTATCATATAATAGAATTTTAAGTTTTTTATACATTAATTTGATAGTCAGAAGTAAATATATTAAATTTAGTTTGTTAAATATCATTTTTAACTTTAAAAATATTTTTTAGACCTTTGGTATGCGTAAAACAAACATTATCAACAAAGACGAGGTGCATTGCGCCAACTGTAAATCAGTTACTTCTGAACCTTATTGCGAAAACTGCGGACAACGCAGGCAAGCGCGTTTTACGCTTAACCACATTTTGGGCGAGCTTTTAGCTATCCTCAATTACGATAAGGGCTTCCTTCATAATTTTTATTACCTCACTTTCCGCCCCGTCCAGAGCATTAGGGCTTATCTTCGCGGGAAAACGAAATCCTTTTATGCTCCTCTGCCCTATTTCTTGACCGCCATCACGCTTTTGCTTTTATTGCTCGTTTTTGGTGCAAACTATACAGGAAAGCATTTTGCAAGTAAAGTAGGCTATCTATTTGATGTAGAGGAAACTACAAAAGAAATAGATGATGCAAAAACGGCATATCACAAAGAAAGAAAACAAGACGAAAAAACAATTCTTCCTCTCATAAAGCACATAGACAGCCTCGCTAATGAATATCAAGATGACAAAATAAGACCTTTTGGCGATACCTTGCGTACCCGCGTGCGCCAGCTAATAGCCCAAAGTAAGTTACAGCAAAAAAAATTGGCTGTTTTAGACCAAAAAGCGGATAAAGAAGAGTTGAGCAAATTAAAGTACGCTGTTTTTTATCTCATGCCTTTCTTTTTCGCCTTATTAGGCTTGTTTTTTTACCAGAAAAACAAACTCTTTTTTACCGAGCATCTCATTGTCCATCTCTACACTATCAGCCAAGCGGTTTGGTTTGTCAATCTGAGTCTGGGCTTGGTCTTGCTGTTTTCTTGGATTTATAAACTATTTACCCGCGCAAGCGAACTGCCAGAAATGCTAAGTTTGTTCTGCCTTGCGCTTGTAGGCATTGCTACCGCTTTTGGCATTGCTTTTTGGGCATACATTCAGCTAAAATGTAGTCGCTATGATTTGACTCAAAGCACAGAAGGGCAATGCGCCAACTGCGCCTATGAAATTCATACAAACTACTGCGCCCAATGCGGTCAGCGCAGGCAAGAACGCTTTACGCTTGCCTACATTGGGGAAGAAATTTTGGCAGTGCTAAACTATGACAAAGGACTTTTTAAAAACTTTGTTCACCTTGCTCTCCACCCCAGTAACACCATCATAGCCTACCTAAACGGTAAAACGAAGTCTTACTATCCACCATTATCTTATTTCCTAACCGCAATGACGGTAGGGATTATCGTTTTTACTTTTTTTATCGCTTCCACCGAAGGCGATTTTAGTGTGCAAGACGATACCGAAGAAATAAGCAAAAAACAAATCGAAGCCAACTATGCCAAAGACCGCAACATCATAGAGGGCAAACTCACGCTTGCAGACTCCTTCCGAGCCAAAAAGTATGAGGAAAACCCTTCATTATTAAGCAAATACGTGTCATTATCTGATACTTCATCAGTCGAGGATTTTAGCTATACCTATACCGTAACAAGGCTTGTAGAACACAATGACGACGAACTGCGCGTGCTGAACAAATCAGGCACAGAACGCCAAATAGCTATCTACTCTATCTTTTATGGAACACCTATTTACCTGACTTTGCTTGTATTTTTGCTCTATTTCACCAAAAAACTCTACCTCACCGAACACCTCATTATCCAATTTTTCCTTTGCGCGCAAGGCGTGTGGTATGCCATAGTATTGCTTGGAGTTTTCATTGGCATCGATAACCTATTACTTCCTCTTTTTATTGCTAACTATAACTTTACTGTGCTCCCCACCTCTGCCAGATTGATATTGATAGGAGGCTACCTTGCATTGTTGCTTGGCTGGTACTACTATGCCTCTATTCGTTGCTACAAACAATCGTGGTGGTTAGTTTTGCTCAAATGCCTATTTATGCTCATTGCTGTTGCTACATTTAGCATATTAGTTTCTACTTTGGGCTTAAAATTAGCTGGAGTTAGGTAATTAGATAGTTTTGGGCTAAACAAGTAAATGATTATATCAATACAAAATTCTAATCATGATTAAATCTATCATTTTAATTTTTGCCATTTTTATTTTCTTTCAAATAAATAGCATAGCACAACAAAGTCAAGTCTATAAAGAATACGCTGTTGTTACAGCATTTGGGTTGGTCACTACTGGAACAACGATTCGAGTCGATTATGGAGATGGTGATATTCGCATGGTAGATAGCACCAACAATAATCAAAAAATCAAATCAATCTCCAAAGCCCTCAACTATATGGCTAAACAAGGGTGGACATTAGTAAGCACAGCAGGAAGCGTAACTCAAGGGAGTTTCTTTACCTTTAAAAGACTAAAAAGAAAAGAAGAATAAAATTGGGTGGTGGTGTTCCTTTTTCTACAAAACGGTCGCTCCTATGGGACTTTAAGTGGCTAATTTGATAAGCCCGTAATAACTTTCTAAGAACCTTTCTTTTGTTATCTGGTTATAGCGATAACCAATTCATTATCATTTGTTTGCCATACTCAGTGATGTACGATTCGGGGTGAAACTGCACGCCGCGCACATTGTACTCCTTGTGGCGCAGTCCCATGATATTCCCAAACTCATCTACTGCCGTAATTTGCAGACAATCAGGCAAATCATGGCTATTTACTATCCAAGAATGATAACGACAGGTTTCTATTTCGGCAGGAATTTCCGCAAAAAGAGGCTCATTGGCATCTACAATCGTGGTTTTGGTGGCTACTCCATGAACAACCTCCGCCATATTGGTCAGGCTTCCACCAAAAGCCTCGCCAATCGCCTGATGCCCCAAGCAAACGCCCAAAATGCTTTTGGTTGAACCATATTTCTGCAAAAGTGCAGGCATGATGCCCGCCTCTGCTGGGATTCCAGGACCTGGGGAAAGCAGGATTTTATCATAGTTTTCCACTTCGCTGACACTGATTTTGTCGTTGCGGATAACGGCTGGCTCCTGCCCCAGTGCTTTTAAAAGATGAACCAAATTATAAGTAAATGAATCATAATTATCTAACACTAAAATACGCATAGATTTTTGGGATTTTGAGGTTTAAAAAATGCAAAAACGGCTTACTGTTTGGTGTGAACAGCAAGCCGTTTCCGACTCTTTGTATAGGTTTACCTCATACAATACTTGCGACTGTTCAGCACGAAAATTTCGTCTGCCACCAAAGCCAAGCAAGATTGTATGAATTTGTTTTAATCATTATCAAATAAAATTTTAACACTTTTTCAAAAAGGCATTACAAATGAAAGAAGTTTTCTAAAATTTCACAAGTTTTTATGCGTTTTTTTCTTATACGCATTGTATTATAAACTTTTGATGCCTAAATATGGTTATAGTAAAAACAAAAACTCATGTTGGGAATATCATCAAATAAAGACCATATAGACGACAAAATTTATAAGCAAAAACTCAGCTCTTCGGAAGTATTGCTTACACCCAAAGCCGCCAAGGTATTAGTTTTTTGGCTTTTAGGTATTTTTTTACTCTTTTTTGTGGTACTTTTTCTTCCTTGGCAACAGAATATTCAGGCATCGGGCGAGGTTACAGCCTTGCGCCCGCAAGACCGCCCTCAAACGGTAGAATCGGCGATTGCTGGACGGATTATCAAGTGGGGCGTGCTGGAAGGGCAGTTTGTACGAAAGGGCGATACCATTTTACAGTTGGCGGAGGTCAAAGAAAAGTTTTTTGACCCTGAACTACTGACACGATTGCAGGAACAGGTCAATGCCAAAAAATCGGGCTTAGTTGCCTACAATAGCAAAACGGTGGCACTGAATAATCAGATTTCTGCTCTGATGGAGGGGCTGCAACTGAGCTTGTCTAAGGCTCAGAACAAATTAAAACAATTTCGCTACAAACTCATTAGCGATAGCACTGACTTTGAGGCAGAAAAAATAAATTACAAGGTAGCCGTCGACCAACTACAGCGTCAGGAAGATTTGTATAAAAAAGGATTAGTGCCTTTGACTGCACTGGAAACGAGGCGATTGAAGTTTCAGGAAAATAATGCAAAATTAGTTTCTGTGGAAAATAAAGTATTGGCAACTCGTCAGGAAGTTTTGACCGCCATGATAGAATTAAATTCTCTGCGGGCGGAATATGCAGATAAAATCGCAAAGTCGCAGTCAGACTTGGGTTCGGCACGTAGCTCAGTAGCAGAAGGACAGGGCGACCTCTCCAAGCTCACCAATGAATATGCTAACATGAGCATCAGAAATCAACAGTATTATTTGCTTGCCCCGCAAGATGGCTATGTGGTTCGCGCCATGAAAGCAGGGATTGGCGAAACCATCAAAGAGGGCGAAGGCGTGGCTACAATTATGCCTGACAATCCTTATACGGCAGCTGCACTGTATGTGAAGCCGATGGACGTGCCTCTACTCTCGATAGGGCGCAAGGTACGTTTGCAGTTCGAAGGCTGGCCTGCTTTGCAGTTTTCGGGCTGGCCCAGTGTGGCTGTAGGAACTTTTGGGGGAAGAATCGAGGTAATTGATGCCGTAGATAGTAAGCATGGAAAATATAGAATTTTGGTTAGTCCAGACCCCGAAGATGAGCCTTGGCCTATTCAGCTACGACAGGGTTCGGGTGTGCTTGGCTGGACGATGCTCGACGACGTACCTATTTGGTTTGAGCTTTGGCGACAGTTAAATGGTTTCCCTGCAAGTTTGAAGGACAAGCCTGATGATTTGATTTATGGAGATAAGGGCGAGGAAAAAGACAATAAAAAAGGGAAAGATTAATCTCTTTCCCGATTTACTTATTTAGTTGTTTTCAAACTTCGCCACTACCTTATAATCAAGGGCTTTTCTGGAATTTGGATTGTTTTTCTTTAAGTTTTCCCAAGCGGTTTTCTTGGCTTCCTCTATGCTTTGGCAACCTGCTGCCGTTGCGTGAACAGTTACTAAATTGCCTGATTCATTGGTGTAAGAGCTTTCGATAATGATTCCGTAGCCCTTCTGGTTTGCATTTGTAGCAGAGGTTTTCTTCTTGTAGCCATACCCGCGCTCGTACACGCGGTCTGCGGTAAGTGCCACTATTTCCTCCTTAGAGGCGGTGTAAGCATACGCGTACTCATCTTCGGAAGATGAGGCGTTTGATTGGGCATTGGACTGAACTGGCAACGTAGCTAATAGAAGTAACAACAAGCCACCGTTGAAAGTGATTACTTTTTTCATGGAGCAAAAAGTTAAGTAAAATAAATGTAGCTAATGTTTAAGTATAAGTTACAAGCAAAATGGGGTAAAATACGGGGTATTCGCAAAAAAGGAATTATAAAATCAAAACAATAACACCTCTTGCTATTATTTCGTTCCAAATGGTCTATTAAAAAAAGGGATAAACATTTTTACAAATATAGGTACTTTGTAAGATTAAATCAAAAAAAACGACTATTTTTTTATCAAATCTGCGCCTTTTTCTGCAATCATAATGGTAGGGGCATTGGTATTTCCGCGCACTATTTTGGGCATGATAGAAGCATCTATGATTCTAATATTTTCTAAACCAATCACTTGTAGTTTGTTATTTACCACCGAAAGTGCGTCATTGCCCATTTTGCAGGTAGAAGTGGGGTGATACAGCGTTTGTGCATATTCTTTGATGTGGGTAGTAATTTCTTCGTCTGTTTTGAGAGATTGTGTAGGCAAATAGTCTTTTTCTATGTATGGCTGGAAGGGTTTTGAGGTCATTAGTTGGTAGCCTGTCTTGAAGCCCGCAATCATGGTTTTTATATCTTCTTCATGGCTCAGGTAATTTGGGTTGATAAGTGGCGCATCTTGTGGGCGCGCAGAGGCTAACCGTAGTTCACCTGTGCTTTGGGGCTGAATAAGAATCGGGCCAAGTGAAAAACCGCTTCCTTTGATTTTTTCAAGCCCATGATTGATAAAATACGCAGGACCAAAATGATACTGAATGTCAGGTGCGAGTAGATGAGGCTTGGTGCGTATGAAACCGCCAGCCTCTGCCAGATTGCTCGCCAGTGGACTTTTTCCTGTAAAAATGAACTTCATCAAATTCCAAAGTGTGTCTTCTGTATCCAAGGTTACTTTTTGCGAACTGGACATGATGATGGACGAAATGAGATGGTCTTGGAGGTTTTGCCCCACACCTTGCAAATCATGGACGACAGGAATCCCCATTTTTTGGAGGTCTTGCCCTCTGCCCACGCCTGACAGCATCAAGATTTGTGGACTCCCAAAAGCACCCGCGCATAGCAAAACTTCGCGATTTACTTTTTCCGTTTTTACATTTCCGCCTTGCTCAAACTCCACGCCCACTGCTTTTTTTCCTTCAAACAAAACCCTATGAACCAGACAGTTAGTCATTACTTTGAGATTGGGGCGTTTTGATGCTTGCGCTAAAAATGCCTTTGCAGTGCTGTGCCTTCTACCATTTGGGTCAATCGTTACTTGGTGTAGCCCAAAGCCGTCTTGAGTTGCGCCATTAAAATCTGTATTTTCTTGATAACCAATGCTTTGTGCCGCCTCTACAAATACTGAAGAAAGCACATTAGGTAACACTTGGTCGCGGACGTGAAGTAATCCATCTTGCCCATGAAAACTATCTTTGATAACTTGGTGATTTTCAGATTTTTTGAAGTATGGGAGTACATCTTCATAAGCCCAACCGTTGTTGCCCAGTCTTGCCCAATTATCATAGTCTTCGCGATGTCCGCGCATATAAATCATGGCATTGATGCTACTGCTCCCACCCAATACCTTGCCGCGTGGGTGATACATTTTTCGCTGATTGATGTGCGCTTGAGGCTCAGTAAAAAAATTCCAGTCGAATTTGGTTTGGAACAATTTATAAAAGGCGGCAGGGACAGAAATGAGAAAGTTATCATCTTTGCCTCCTGCTTCCAAAAGCAATACCTTGGTCTGTGGGTTTTCTGAGAGGCGATTGGCAAGTACACAACCCGCAGAACCCGCACCTACTATGATGTAATCAAACATTTGGTAATCTATTTTTATTTATGTTTTAAATGTGTGTCAAGTAATTGCAAAAAAACGGAAGGAAAAGTAGATGCTTAAAATTATTGAGTTTCAGTAAATATTTGTTCTGTGGCTCACCCCCAATTACCATTGTGGGCATAAAGCGAGGTGTTAAAAAAATTGATACTCAAGCTATTATTGCATATAACCCACCGTTTTAACGGTGAGAACTCTCCCAAAAAGTAGAATATTTATTTTTCAATATTAATCATTTGTATTATGTATTCTTATAAGACATTGATTATCAAAAAATTAAATTAATTCATAACTGCTTAACTTGCATTTCCTTCTATCATTTCCGCGCCCTTACCTATGCAGTCGTGAATGTAATATTTTTTTTCACAAAACTCAGCCACTTCTTCTTTCACCCATTTTTGTACTTTTTTGGCATCATTGGCAGGATAAAGCAAGTGGACGTTGGGTCCTGCATCTAAGGTAAAGCTGACAGGAATATTGGTCTGCTGTCTAAAATTCCTAACTAATTCTATGATTTTCAAGGTGTTAGGCTGCATCAAAATAAAAGAAGGCGTAGAGTTCATCATCAACCCATGCAGGGTAAGTGCCTCACTTTCTACGATTCTGATAAAATTTTCCATATCCCCACTTTTCAAGACAGCCACCAGCTCTGTCAGGTGCTTATTTGCCTGATTATAACGCACTTGGGCAAAGGGGTGATAGTTCATCAGGGCATGACCTGCGCGACTCGATACACTTTTTTCTGACGCGTTTACGATAAGGATAGTATCCTTAAACTCTTGGAAAATAGGGTGTAAGTCAAAAGGCAATGGCACAGCATATTCATCGGACGAGCCTTGTAAAGCCGCCGTTTTTCCCCAAACCGTTGCGCCACCATATACTGACCTACACGCACTCCCCGAAGCCAAGCGCGAGAGAAATGAGGCTTTTTGCAAAAATAATTCATTGTGCCACTTTTGCCCCGAAATCTCTTGCTCCACGCTACAAAGACAGAGCGCAAGCGCACTCATGCTTGATGCTGATGAGGCAATGCCCGTAGAGTGGGGAAATGAATTTTTTGACGCTATTTTCAAGAAAATATTTTTTAAGAAAGGATTTTCATTTTCGATAGATTGCAAAAAATGAACGATTTTGTCCTTAAATTTTACATTTGCTTTGCCCTCAAAATAAAACTCCACTTCCAAGCCTTTGTGTGGCTCAAAACTGATTTCCATGTCTGTAACAGAGGACTGCAAGGTAAAGCTCAATGATGGATTTTGTGGGAGTTGGATTCCACGCTTCCCCCAATATTTTACTAAGGCAATGTTAGACGGACTGCGCCAAGCTACTTTTTTCACGTATGTTAAGTTTTTTGATACAAAAATAGCAAAATTTCCTAAATTGCTGTTTTCTTTTGCTTAACAAGTATCATTTTTGAAAATAATTATTTCAAAGGTACCATTCAAGGTTTTTCAAACCATTGACAACGTGCCATAACTGTTATCAAGGGACGCAGACCTTGATAATGATTACATAAGTTTTATAAAAAACGATTCAAAATTCTATGAAAAAAAAAAACTATCTTTTTTATCTTATTGCTTGTGCCTTTATATTTTTGACTTCGTGCGCTGCTGACCACCAAGAAAAATTACCTGACCTATCAGGCATCAATATTACCTTGAAAATCAATCGCTTAGAGCAAGAAATTGATAAAATAAGTAGTGTAGCAGATGCGGCAAAGTTTATCGAAAAATATCCCGAATTTGCTGATAAATACTTGTCTAAAAAACAAATGGGTGATTCTGCTACAATTTATGAGATTTTCAAGCTATCGCAAAGTCCTTATATTGACACACTTACGCAGGAAGTAAGCACTCACTTTGGCGATATGGAGCAGGTAAGACTCCAATTAGAAACTGCGTTCAAGGTGGTCAAGTTCTACTATCCTGATTTCAAAACTCCTGCGGTCTATACGATTACTACGGGTTTCAGCAATGATTTGTTTGTAGATAGCGCGATGGTGGTGATAGGAATTGACTATTTTTTGGGTAAAAACACGCGCTATACCGTTCGGAATCATCGCGGCGAGAAATTGCCTGCCTACATGACAGACCGTTACCAAAAAGACTACATCGCGCCCGCAGTCATGCTCCTTTTTGCCCAAGTTTTTAACCAAAAAGACGAAATGGACAAAACCTTGCTCTCAGAAATGATAGCTTTTGGGAAAACGTATCATTTTGCGAAGATGACCCTGCCCAGCGTGCCTGATTCGGTAATTATGAGCTATACAGGCGAAGAAATAGAAAAATGTACTGCCAACCAAGACGTACTTTGGGCGCATTTTGTGCAGAAAAATCTCTTTTTTGACAAGGGAAACGCCGTTCTCAACAAATACATCAATGAAAGACCATTTACCACAGAGATTGGTGATGACTGCCCTGGACGCATCGGACGCTGGATTGGCTGGCAAATGGTGCGGTCATTTATCCGCAATAATAAAGAGGTGAAGCTACCCCAACTGATGGCTGAAACGCGCGCCCAATACATTTTCGAAAAGGCAAAATATAGACCTGCAAAATAGTTCCAAATAGTTTTGAGGGTTTGAAATTATTTTTTATATTTACAATCCAAAATTAGGTGGTGATTCTGATTGTATGATAACCTCCCCCTACCCCCTCCAAAGGGGGATATAATACTGTTTCCTCCTCGTCTGAGGGGGTTAGGGGGAGGTGAAGTTTTAAGCATCATACATTTGAAAGCACTGCCCATAATCAAACCCTTTACAAACTTTTGCTTTAAAATCTTTAACCTAATATTCGGAAAGTGCTGAAATGAAAAAACTTTTATATTATATTTTTGGGACTATCTTCGTCTTTTTTACCATGTGGGGCTTAGGCAAGGTAACTTTTAGTTTGGATTTTCTGAACGTATTTGGCGAAGTATTAGACGATTACAATACCAATGACATTGCTTTCTCGAAGTTCAAAGCACCCTTTGCAGCTACGGATACCAATATAGTAGTCGTAAATTTTGGTGAGCTGGGTCGCGCACAAGTAGCCGAACAGATAGATATTTTGAATCACTTTGAGCCTGCGGTGATAGGCATAGACGCTGAATATGAAGTAGATGGCGACCCTTTTGAGGATTCTGTTTTTGCCGCTTCTTTGGCGCGTACCAAAAATTTAGTGCTTTGGAGCAAAGTAACCTATGGCAAGCCCGATTCCTTAGATGAAACCCGTGCGATATGGGATACCTTGCAACTGGTCAATCCCAAATTTAGTAAGCTGGGCGACCATGGCTATACCAACGCACTGACCGAAGGCGAAAGCAATTTTGAAACGTGGCGTGAAACTTCTTCTGTCGAGTACCTTTCCAATGGCAAAAAAGAATACAGCTTTGCGACCAAAGTAGTGCAAAAATACGATTCTATGCTTGCCCAAAAGTTTATAGATAGGCATGAAAGATATAGATTAGAAATCATTAATTTTAGGGGAAATCTGGACAAATTTGTCAAGCTGGACATCAGCGATGTAGCTGATACCAACTTTGTGGCAGAAACTATCAAAGGCAAAATTGTACTTATAGGCTATTTGGGGGCGGCATATCGAAGCACCACTTGGGACGGAGATAAATACTATTCTCCTCTCAATGAAAAACCTGTCGGCAGAGTCCCGCCTGATATGTACGGAGTAGTGGTTCATGCCAATATTGTTTCTATGATTCTTAATCAGGACTATATCAATACGCTGCCCCAGTGGGTGAGCTACGTGATAGCCATTCTGATATGTTTTATCAATGTCGCTATGTTTTCGTGGCTCAGTGAAAACGAATTTTGGGGACCTTGGTACGGCATCACTTCCAAAGTGATTCAGTTATTGGAAATCGTGGGGCTTATCTACCTGATGCTCTATTTCTTTGTTAATCAAAACATCAAATTGGACTTGACCGTTACCTTTATCGCTGCGGCACTTTCAGGAGAATTAATTGAGATTTATGAAGTCGTGGTACAAAATTTGTCTAAATACTTTACAGGAAAAGCCGCGCTACTCAAAGGCAAGCACGTCTAAATAAACAAAAGAAATTGGATTTTTTCGTGTGAAAATTAGACAAATAAATGAATTTTTCTTATTTTAAGATTGTTTTTATTACATATTAGAACTTCTTTCAATTTTTTACGTTAATATTACCATTATAGACTTAGAAACTAAAAAAACTAAAAATATTTTATTCGCTTTTATAAATTCTACAAACATGAAAATTAAATTTTTGGCTTATTGTGTATCACTATTTTTGATGGCTGGTACAGTGTCCGCACAAGATTATGCCTTTAAAGTATTAGGTAGCAAAGGACACAATACAGCAGGCACTACTTCTCTCAAAGTAGGTAGCAAGATTAACGCCACACAAACACTGGAAGTGGGCGAAGGCTCTTACATTGGGTTGGCACACAGCAACGGCAAAACCATTGAAATCACCAAAAAAGGTACTTATAAGGTACAAGATTTGGTAGCACAAGTAAATTCTTCTGGTAGCTTGGCAAGTAATTATGCCAAATTTGTGATTGATGAACTTACAGAAGCTGGTAGCGAAGGCATTGCCGCCAAAAACCGTTTCAATCACATGAACAAAACTGGTTCGGTAAAGCGTGGATTTGGCTCAGTGGCTACTATGTTACCTACTGAAAAGTCAAAAATATTTGGTAACACTTTGATTTTAAAATGGTATTTGAAAGAAAATATAAGTTTTAAAGTAGAAGACATTGACAAGTATAAGGTTGAGATTTCAAATTTGAATGATGAAATTTTGTTTACTGGTGATTTTAAAGGAGAGCAAGCAAGTATAGATTTGGCTTCCAATCCCAAATTGTCGAAAGAAAGTGTATTTGTTTGCAGGATATTTCCTTTGGACAAAGAGGGTAAGCGTTTAGAAACAAACGTAGAAGGAGATGCGCTTGTACGTTTGGACGAAAGTGAAGTAAAGCAAATCAATACAGAGTTGGTTTCTATTACCAAAGATAATCAAGCAACCGCGCTGGGCAAATTGATTGAAGCACGTTTCTTCGAAGACAAAGAACTGTATGCTGATGCAATCCATGCTTACGAAGAAGCTATGAAAATTTCTGGTGGAACAGAGCAATTTAAGAAGTTCTATCAATTCTTTTTGGAAAGAAACGGATTTACCAAAGAAACCAACGAGAAAAACTAATCTCATTAATTTCTTAAAACATAAAAAAGAAGACCTTTTTCTGAGAAAGAGGTCTTCTTTTTTTTATTGCAAATTATTGATATAGAAATTAGACACCTTGCAGCTTAAAAACACCGTTAGGTGTTTTATGTTGGTAGGAAGTAGTTAATATTCAATATTTTAAGAACTCTGTTACATTCGAGCCTTAAATTATCATACACCGTTAGGTGTTAAATATTGGTAGAAAAACATTTCAAAATATTCAACAACTCCGTTAGGCAATTCCATTGGGGAGTTGAATAACATTAAACTCCTAACGGAGTTTGAACTACTACAGAGAATGTAATCACTACCAATATTAAGTCCTTGACAGGACTTTAATACAGAAATTAATAACTTTTATAGCACGAGTCTATAGGAGTTCAATATTAAGCCTCTATACATTCATGCTATAAGTAGTTATAAAGTCCCACGCTTTAAAAGGCGTAGTTAAAGATAACCCCTCGCTTTAGCGGGGGGAGCTACTATAATAATTCATAGCACGAGTGTAAAGAGGCTTGTAAGGATTAGAGAATAACTTTATGCTACCGCAACGGTGAACCGCCAACATTTAAGCCCTAACGGGCTTGCAAACTGCAATTATTTGAGCAAGTTATCTATGTCCGTTTTTACAAACCTTCCAAATTAAATGTGTCCAAAAACTTGGTGGTGAATTTTCCCGAACGGAAATTAGGGTCGTCCATCAGGCGAATGTGGAAAGGAATGGTCGTTTTTACGCCTTCAATCACAAATTCCTGCAAGGCGCGCTTCATTCTCACAATCACTTCCTCTCTGGTTTGCCCTGAAACTATCAGCTTTGCCACCATCGAATCGTAGTTGGGCGGAATCACGTAGCCCGCGTAGATATGGCTGTCCACGCGTACGCCTCTGCCGCCAGGAATATGTAAGTTGGTAATCTTGCCTGGGCTTGGGCGAAAATCTTTTCCAGGGTCTTCTGCATTGATACGGCACTCCATTGCGTGTAGTTGTGGGTAATAATTCCTTCCAGAAATGTTTTCACCCATCGCTACTTTTATTTGCTCTTTTATCAAGTCAAAATCTGTAACTTCCTCAGTAATAGGGTGTTCTACTTGGATACGCGTATTCATTTCCATAAAGTAGAAGTTTCCGTATTTGTCCACCAAAAACTCGATAGTTCCAGCACCTTCATAGCCAATGGATTCAGCCCCTTTGATTGCCGCCTGCCCCATTTTGTCGCGAAGCTCTTGTGAAACGACAGGAGAAGGTGTTTCCTCAACCAGCTTTTGATGGCGGCGTTGGATAGAGCAGTCCCTTTCTGAGAGGTGGCAAACCTTGCCGCGCTGGTCGCCTACGATTTGAATTTCTACGTGGCGTGGTTCTTCTACAAATTTTTCTAAGTACAAACCTTCGTTGCCAAAAGAAGCACCCGCTTCCATGCGCGCATCTTCCCACGCCTTTTTAAAGCCATGGTCATCATACACTATCCTCATTCCCTTGCCGCCGCCGCCTGCCGTTGCTTTGAGCATGATAGGGTAGCCTATTTCTTTGGCAAGACTGATGCCTTCGTCAATGCTATCGAGCAAGCCCTCAGAGCCAGGAATCGTGGGTACGCCTGCCGCTTTCATGGTAGTTTTGGCAGTAACCTTGTCGCCCATGGCATTAATCATTTCGGGAGAAGCCCCAATAAACTTGATGCCGTACTCTTGGCAAATGCTCGAAAATCCAGCATTTTCGGAAAGAAAACCATAACCAGGGTGAATCGCGTCCGCATTAGTAATTTCTGCCGCCGCGATGATTCGGGGAATATTCAAATAAGATTGTTTGCTGGTCGGGGGACCTATGCACACTGCCTCGTCTGCAAACTTGACGTGCAGGCTTTCGCGGTCAGCAGTTGAGTAAACTGCTACCGTTTTGATGCCCATTTCTCTGCAAGTACGGATTACACGCAGCGCAATCTCACCTCTATTTGCAATTAATATTTTTCTAAACATGATTTTCAAAATTAGAAATGATTTAATCTGGAATCTGGAATTTAAAATTGACTAATCTGGATTTTGAATTTTTATTTTATTCTTCATTCCAGATTTTGAATGATTCGTCGCACGATTCCAGATTTTTTAAGCTACCTCTACCAAAAACAATTCTTGGTCATACTCCACAGGCGAGGCATTTTCTACCAATACTTTTACGATTTTGCCAGCAATTTCTGACTCTATTTCGTTAAAAAGTTTCATAGCTTCGATGATGCAAACCACTTTGCCTACATTGATTTCATCGCCCACCGCCGCAAGAGTAGGCTTATCAGGGGAGCTGGCGCGATAAAAAGTGCCAATCATGGGCGATTTGATGGTTACGTACTTTCCTGCTGCGATTTCGGCAGGTTTTTCGGCTTGCGCGATGGGCATTGGCACAGAGGCAGGCACGACGGTAGCTACTTGCTGAACTGATTGAGGCACAGACATTTGCGCTACCATGGGTTGCGAAATCACTGTGGGGGGATTAGAATGTCTTTTAACGCTGATTTTGAAATCATTGCCCTCAATATTTACCTCATCTAAGCCTGAACTTGCTATGAAGTTGAGCAGGTCTTGAAGTTCTTTTGCACTCATATTTTTTTGAATTAAAAATTACAATTAAAGAATTAGTAATCAGGAATCTGAATTTAATCTTAAAATTAGGAATATGGAATGTTTAATACGCTTCCTGCAAAAGTATTTTTTCATTTGCCTTACCCTTAATCCCTATCCTTCTGAGAGGGGAAAGTGGCAACTTTTGCACGAAGTCTAATGAAATTTAAAATTATAAAATTTTGAATATCTATTAATAATGTGTTTTGAAATTCCAGATTCCACATTAATAAATTTCAAATTATTTTAATACGCCCATTTCAAATATGCTGCGCCCCAAGTAAAGCCTCCACCAAAGGCAGCAAGAATCAAATTATCGCCTTTTTTTAATTGTTTTTCAAAATCCCAAAGTAGCAAAGGAATCGTTCCGTTGGTGGTGTTTCCGTAGCGTTCGATATTCATCAATACTTTGGCATCTTCTACGCCCATAGCCTTGGCGGTAGCATCAACGATTCGCTTATTTGCCTGATGTGGAACGAGATAGGTAATATCATCTCCACTCAGATTATTGCGTTCCATGATTTGCGCTGCTGCGTGCGCCATATTGGTTACTGCAAATTTATAGACAGTTTTTCCATCTTGATAAACATAATGCTGTTTTAGCTCTACCGTTTCGTGGGAGGCGGGTTTGCGACTGCCGCCCGCAACCATGTGTAGGTGAGGCTCGCCGCTTCCGTCCGAGCGCAACCAAAAGTCCATCAGCCCGTTGCCTTCTTCGTCAGCTTCTAAGAGTGCCGCCCCTGCGCCATCGCCAAAGATGATGCAGGTTGCGCGGTCTTTGTAGTCGATAATAGAAGACATTTTATCGCCGCCAATCACCAAGATTTTTTTTAACCTACCAGACTCAATAAACTGACTGCCCGTAGTCAATCCGTATAAAAAACCCGAACAAGCCGCCTGAATATCGTAGCCAAAGGCATTGACTGCGCCCACTTGTGTAGCCACAATATTGGCAGTAGCAGGAAAAACCAAATCGGGCGTGGAGGTACAGCAGATAACCATTTCTATTTCAGCAGGGTCAGTATTGGTTTTTTCCAACAAACCTTGCACCGCCTTGACCGCCATGTACGAAGTTCCAACGCCTTCTCCCTTCAAAATCCTTCTCTCTTTGATGCCAGTACGCGAAGTTATCCACTCGTCATTGGTATCTACCATTTTCTCTAACTCGCTGTTTGTCAGTACATAATCAGGCACGTAACCATGTATCCCCTTAATGCTTGCTCTTATTTTGTTCATAAAAATAATGTAAAATGAATGATACTCAATGTAAAATGTTTTTTGACTAAGCCACAAGATTTGGAGAAACTTGATGGGTTTTTGAGTATTTTTCTCAAAATCAATTTTGATTGAGTATAATAACTGAAAAAACGTCGCAAGGTATGAAAGACTTGCACAATTTTCAAATTACGCACAAAGTAAAATAGCAAAGACAAAAAAATATAAAAATCTATCCCTAAATTTTGTTAAACTGTCCGCTAACCAACATTTATAAAACTTACTTGCGTCCATTTTTGTTAATTCATTCATGGCTGAAAAATAAAATTATTAAACTAAAAAATAAAACTATGCGTTATTTAATCACTTATTTTTGCCTTTTTGGTTTGCTCGCTTGTGTGCAAGAAGGCAACACCCAGTCCAAGTCAAGCAAGGGGCAAAAAACAAAAGGTCAAGAAACGAATACTCAAATCAATTTAGAAAACATGGAACAAGCAACATTTGGTGCAGGCTGTTTTTGGTGCGTAGAAGCTGTTTTTCAGCGCATTAATGGCGTGGAAAAAATTGTGTCGGGCTATGCAGGTGGCAAAACGAAAAACCCAAACTACAAGGAGGTCTGCACTGGCGAAACGGGTCATGCCGAGGTCTGCCAAATCACGTATGACCCCGCCAAAGTGAGTTTTGACGAACTTTTGGAGGTGTTTTGGAAAACCCACGACCCTACTACGCTAAACCGTCAGGGAAATGACGTAGGCACGCAATACCGTTCGGTGGTTTATTACCACAACGACACGCAAAAGCAACTTACTGAAAAGTATAAAAAAGAACTGGACGAGGTAAAGGCTTTTGACAGACCTATCGTTACTGAAATCAGTCCGCTTCCCGAATTTTATATCGCGGAGGATTACCACCAAAATTATTACAATCAGAATCCTGACCAAGGCTATTGCGCTTTTGTGATTGCGCCCAAAGTGGAAAAGCTACGCAAGGTGTTCAAAGAAAAGTTGAAAAAAGACAATTAATCCCTAACTTCTCAAAATATTAGGGAATAGATTTAATTAAATAAAAAAAGTAGTTTTTTTTTGATTTTTTTAAACATTTTAGGTCTTATGATTGCTTACCTAATATTAGGTAACACATTCATTATTTTTATGGCACATCCTGA
>JAAFJS010000124.1 GCA_013298985.1 Cytophagales bacterium | reverse complement strand
TCTGCTAAAACGCTACCACTACCTTTTTGCCTTGCAGTTTTGTTGTAGTTACCTTTCAAATCAAGGTCTGCTAAAACATAAAACCAATGGAAACAATAACTTATCTGTTGTAGTTACCTTTCAAATCAAGGTCTGCTAAAACAAAAAAAAACATCATCATTGCCGAATTACGTTGTAGTTACCTTTCAAATCAAGGTCTGCTAAAACGCATTAAGGTAGAGCCTGCCAGAAATGCTGTTGTAGTTACCTTTCAAATCAAGGTCTGCTAAAACGCTTTGCGCTGAATCTAAAATCAGCTATCAGTTGTAGTTACCTTTCAAATCAAGGTCTGCTAAAACTGAACCTATTAAACACATTACTAATGCCTGTTGTAGTTACCTTTCAAATCAAGGTCTGCTAAAACGCTTAGAAACTGATATAGAAAGTACGACCTGTTGTAGTTACCTTTCAAATCAAGGTCTGCTAAAACTGATTCCGTCTGCCGATGTTGGTGCGGCGGGTTGTAGTTACCTTTCAAATCAAGGTCTGCTAAAACAAAACCCTAACTTTCAATCACGTCATCTACGTTGTAGTTACCTTTCAAATCAAGGTCTGCTAAAACTTACAAGGCTCGTCAAAATGTAAAGAACAAGTTGTAGTTACCTTTCAAATCAAGGTCTGCTAAAACGTAACTCTATCACGTAATTTATCAGTTATAGTTGTAGTTACCTTTCAAATCAAGGTCTGCTAAAACATTCTTTGATTTGCTGACAAAACAGGGGGTGTTGTAGTTACCTTTCAAATCAAGGTCTGCTAAAACGTACAAAGATAATAATTCCATTTCTAATATGTTGTAGTTACCTTTCAAATCAAGGTCTGCTAAAACGAATACTGAAATGCCATTGTGAGTTTTATTGTTGTAGTTACCTTTCAAATCAAGGTCTGCTAAAACTCTACCAAAAAGTATTGTCTGTAATTTTTGTTGTAGTTACCTTTCAAATCAAGGTCTGCTAAAACATAGGCTCTATAAATCTATGATAATCAAAGAGTTACGAGCATTTTTAGTAAAAAAAAATGACCTATTTTGCTTGTTTTTTCATTTCAAAGACCATTTTTTTAATCCTACAAGCCCGATTTCAGCAGACCCTGATGGAGGTATTGGCGAGTGTTAGTACGCAATGATGTCGTTCCACTTCTCACCCTACGGGTCTAATAACTTGTTAATCAGTTATCAAAACATTATATCGGTAATGTATTACAAGTACCCGAACCGCCTAATTGATATTAGGAAATCAAATGTATTTATTTTTCTGGTGTTTCCGAGTCTTTTTTATCTTTTTTTTGCTTTTCCTTACGTTTGTGATAATAGCAATCTTCTTTTTTGGTTACTATGTTTTCACTTTGGGCGATATTAATAGCGGCATTGTGGTCTGCATTCTGCTCTCGGTCTTTTTCCTTACACTCAGGATTGGTACAAACAAATATCGCGGCATTTCTTTCTCCTTTCTGTTTACATACATGGCATCTTTGGCTGGTGTGGTAAGGGTCTATTTTCCAGACCTTTATGCCGCTTTCATCTGCTTTTTGCTGTATCATGGACTGTAGCTCATAGTAGCTCCAGTACCTAAGCACAAATTTGCCCTGCTCTATGCTCCCATTTTCATCTCTGCCATAGCCTTCGAGCAGTTCCATTTTTATGTTGCTTGCGCGGTGCTTGAGGGCAAATTCTACAATTTTTTTGCTGAGGTTATGGTTATAGGTACGGACGAAGTTTCGTTCTGAGGCTTTGAGTTTTTCCAAGGCTTTGAGTGCTTTTTCCCTGCCCTGCCCACCTACTACGGTCTGCTTTAAGTTTTTTTGGAGGCGTTTGCGATGCTCATAAAAACGCTGGCGGACTCTGTTAAAATCTTGCGCCGAGCCTATGGAAATCTTGGCAATACCATCATTACACGCTACGCAGGCGGGCGTGCGAATGCCCAAATCCACCCCAATAGCAATGTCGGGGTCAAGCGTATATTCTTTTTTGGGAACTTTACAGACCAAGAGTAGGTAGAGTTTGTCGTCTTTGAGTTGGAGCTGGGAGTTGCCTACCTTATACTCAAAGTTCATCACTTTTTGCAGGGTGCTTTCTTTGTTTTTGTCTTCTTCCAAATAGCTACTTCCCTTTTTCTTTCTCCAATTACCAGTGATTACCTCAAAAGTCATCTCAAAAGGCTTTATCTCCCAGACAATCTTGTCGTCTTGGGCTGTAAAGCAAGTATGGTTTTTTCCATTTCTTACAGAAGCCAATAGCTCAAAATCAATAGGAACGGGAATGTCCTTTTTGAAATTGCTGATGGATTTTGTTCCTGCTTTGATGTCTTTCCAGTCATTCTTGAACTTATCTGTAACCATTTTGGCTATGTTTCTTTGCACATAAGAAGATAGCGAAGGGAATTCGCCTTGGAGAAACATATAAGCGGCATTGTCGCGTGATTTGCCCTCTAAAAAAATCTTGACTTTTTCTTGTGCCTCTTTCCTGAGTAGGTTTTGCTCATGCTTTAATTCAGCTAAACGGATTGCTTCTTGTTCATTTTTCTCTTTGTTTGCCTTTTTTTTATCTTGCGTGAGTTTTGAGATTTCATTTTCCAACATTTTATCTCTTTGCAAAAACTGATTTTCAAACGATTCTAAAAAGTGCAAATGCGACATGGCGAGGTTGGCGGCTCTAAAAACCTCTCTATTTAGCTCTCTTAAACGGTTATAAGTATCATTTTGAGTTTCTTTGTCGCCTATTGGCTTCACCTGAAGCCTGATGGTGAGTGTGGTAGTTTCTGACATGGTGATGATGTTTTTTTAAGTTTGGTAAATATAAAGAGAGAGAAATAATAAGCAAGAATGTAACCTAACTTATTTGCTACTTCACTCCGTTCCCAAAATCTCCCGCTTTATACGCCTCAGCATACAGCTTATAATCCTGCTTTACCTGCTCGGCATAGCCCTTTACATAGTCCAGTAGCGGTTTTTGCCAATTATCGGTAGCGGCAAAATCAATCAATTCATCAGCCATCGCCGAGCCTTGTCGCCCGCCTGCGCGCAGGTGTGCGTAGGCAGTAAGCTGGGCAAAAGTTTTCAATACCTTGTATAGTTTTTCTATTTTTCCTTCACAAAGCGTCAAATCCATTTTGTCTTGACTTGGCTGCAACTGTTTAAGCCAGAACGAATTATCCTCAAAATCAAGCGTAGTGAGCAAGGCGGGCGAAAAAGCCTGCATTCTTTTCTGTACCTCGATGATTCTCGTGGCTTCATCTTTCCAAACAGGCTGTTTTACAGAGAGATACGGCAAAAGCGAAGACGGTTGCGCCCTCTTCAAATCAAGCAAAAGGTTACTGTCAGGCGAACCTTCGCCCTCCACAAGCAATACGTAGCGTTCTATGCCCAAACTTCCCGTTCCCGCAATCCGATAGCCCGCGTCCAGCACCTTATAAAAATCAGGGAATCGCTGGTGCTGAGATGATTTTTCTGCCCATTTTTCTATGATGGAAGCTATTTGTTCTTTTTTCTCCTTATCAATTTTGCTCACGCGAACCTCATCAACTATCAGTTTGCGTTTTCCCTGCTTTTTTTCTGTTCTTTTTTCCAGTAACTCAATATTTTTGCGCTTCTCCACCAACTTCAAAAAATCTTTGACCAATCCTTTCGAAGTCCGTTTTTCTATCATATTTGCTCGCCCCTCTTTTAGTGTATCTGCGTAAATGCCTACAAGAGAGCCACATAGCTCCAAAGCCGCTACCTCACTGGTTTGGAGCAACTCCTCTGCTGCAATCACCACGCTGACCAAAAGCCGAGCCACATCAAGCAAGCATGGCGCAAGTGCCGCCTCGTCAAAATCGTTGATATCAAAATATTCCATGCCATTGTCCGCCTTGAAACTACCAAAGTTCTCTAAATGCAAATCCCCACATAACCAAGTAGTTGGTGAAGAATTGAAAGAGATAGACTTGGGCAAATCTTCGTAAAACAAATGGCACGAACCTCTGAAAAAACGAAAAGCGTTCTCATTCATTCCCGCGTATTTGCGCGCAAGCTGCTGAGGAATACGATTCGCATTGAATTTTTTGATTCTATTAATAAGGTCTGACATGATTTTAATTTTTTTATGTGAAAACTGTATTTTTTAAAGTTAAACATAATTGCGTAAATATCAGCCAATTACCAAAGTTAATGAAAAACAAAAAACCTCATTCTCAAAAAGAATGAGCTACCCTAAAAAATCGGACGTAACTAATTACTATAACACAATAGAGGCATATTTTTTCTTCGCTATTTATTTTTAGCGATAATTCGGAAACTAAAAGGTTACAAATAGGTTACAATTTTTTATTTGCAAAAATTGCATTATTCCTATTTTAAACTTTTGGCAAAAATGAAAATCTGGCTTACCGACATGACTATTTTATTTAGAACACGAAAAAACACAACTATCAATACATTATATATTAGAATTACGATTGGCAAAAAAAGAGGCAGATTTTAGTTCTGGTATTCGCTATGATAATGTAGAGCAGTGGAACTCAAAAAAACAACGCTTCGATAATTCTCCAATGCTTAATAATGAAATAGAGGAAATCAAGCACGCACTCAAAGAAATTTATTTACGGTTAAAAACCAATGACCCCACTAAAATAATTGATGCTTTTAGAAACAAAACACCGCACCATGAAGCAGTCAAAGTAAAAAAACGAACTATGACAAGGAAATAAATAAGTATATTGAGCAATCTCATTTGAAGGAATTAGAAGAAAAAGACTGGGGGGAGTTACAAATCTTTGCGGACATATTTATTATCTTGGCGCGTACAGGCATGAATTATAGCGACTTTGTAAGCATCGATTTTAATTTAGCTATCAAAACTATCGAGCAGGGCGCAGTAATAGTGATAGCCCGCGGTAAGACTTCGAGGGAATCTATTATCCCTCTGTTTCCAGTGGTGCGTAAGATATTAGAAAAATATAGCTACAATCCGCGCAGGTATGAGCGCACCTACTTCAATAAAAAAATTTGAGGTAAACTTGCTGCTCATCAACCACATAGATTTGATGCCCAAAACAAACTAAAAAACAAATGCTTCCCTAAAAATAGGGAAGCATTTGCTAAAAAGTTATTTATTCACAAATAAAACTATTGTACTTTATAGACTTGCTCTATCGTTTTTTTGCCAGAAGTAACACTCATGGTATAAGTACCTCTGCTCAACTTAGAAAGATTAAATTTGCGAGAATATTGCTCATTAGCACTCATTTCATCATACACAATATTGCCTTTTTCATCTCTCAATATGATATTTACACCATCAGAATCACCGTTTTGATAAGCCACTTTCAGTGCGCCCGCCGTCAAATCTTTGGAAAGATAAGCATTAAACTCACCTTGTTTGGCTTTCACCCCTACGCCGATTTCTTGGACAGCCACCATATCACCATCTATCAATTCTACTTTGTAAGTGCCTCTACCCATCTCAGTAAGGTCATAGTTGCGGCGAGCAGAAACTTCACGTTTGATAGTTTCAGAGAAAACCAACTTACCACTTGGGTTATAGATATTTACTTTTACTGCCGTTCCATCTTCGTTCTCGAAGTTCAACCTAAATTTCAAAGATTCTTTGATAGCATACATACTGTACGCAAATTTACCAGAGGTAGTAACCAAGCTGGTTTTTTCTCCATTTTTGTCATCATTACCACCATTGGCAAAAGAATTGCTACTAAACAATACTGCAACTGCAAAAATAACTGCGAATAAATTTCTACTTAGCGTTTTCATAATTTTAAGATGTTAAGTTTTTATATTAAATTTTTATAATTAATTGACGATGAAGCCTTTTGCCAACAACGTGCCAATATATTTAACTAATTGATTTTCAATATTTTAAAATCAAAAATCTAAATTATCAACTTTCATTTATTGTTCATTAGCGTACACAAACAATCCGTTTCCGAACAGGGGCGCAAAAAAGCCCAAAATCAGCCAAACTCTACGAAATATTTACGTAAAACTCACGATAAATGCTTATCAATTCATTCACTTTGTTTTAAAACTTACATAATATCAGCGAAGCAAACACTTATTTGAAAAGAATTGATAGCACAGGTTCTTCTATTTTCCTACTTGATTAATACATATTTTTCTTTGAAAAGTACAATTATAGGATTTGTGCTAAAAATTATTAGAAAAATCTAATAATTCAAAATAGTAGAAAAGTACAATAACATTATTGGAAATTTCATATTTTTAATAATATTGTTGGGAATTAGTTGGGAATTAAATAGGTTTTAAATAATTGTTTTTCAATATCTTATGCCTCAATTATTTATTTATTTTTCCTTTTTGGGGCTAAAACGATTTTAATTCTTTTTTTTAGTATCTAAGAAAAATTCAATAAGATAGAATAAAAAAAACTAACTTAAAATTTGACATTTATAAATTTTATCCTAACTTTGCGCCTGTAATTCTTTAAGAAAAATCTTACACGAATTATTAAATACTCCTTTATTAAATAATACTTTCAAATTAGAATCTAACTGAACGAAAACAATGAAAAAGCTATTACCTACTTTCAATTTTGTCGCATTTTTATTGGTCATTATTGATGTTTGCTTGTTTGATTTCTCTCTGCGTTTAGGTTATTTTTGGTTAGTGAACCCCGACATTAGTTTTGACGATTACTACGACTCATTCTATGCCGTTTTCTGTAT
This sequence comes from Cytophagales bacterium, assembly GCA_013298985.1. GTDB lineage: Bacteria > Bacteroidota > Bacteroidia > Cytophagales > Thermoflexibacteraceae > Thermoflexibacter. The sequence goes on along the minus strand of JAAFJS010000124.1, from coordinate 10,952 downwards.
TACTTGGCTGGTTTCTGCGCTAATAAACAGGACTTATCAGATTGAAAGGTTCATGCAGGCAAACACGATGTCCTTGGATTTGATGCTTACTTATGGCTTGCACTTGGTGATTATCGTTCTCTACGTGCTTAATTTGTTGCCTGGCATTTCATTTCAATATTTGATTGCTGTATATGCCATTTCGCTTGGTTTGAACTTCGTTTTCAGGTTTTTATACATCAATTTTGTGAAATATTATAAGCAATCTGCTATTAATAATACGAAGGTCGTGATTGTAGGCGTGAGCATGGAAGGAATTTCTTTGTATAATTATTTCAATTCCTACAAATCGTTTGGCTATACTTTTTTAGGTTTTTTTGACCAAAAAACACGCAATAATCCATATAATCACCTCATCAAAGGCAATATAGAGGACTTGAAGTCGTACTGTAAAAAAGAAAATATTGACGAAATCTATGTGGCTTTGCCTAATCTTTCTCCTTTTTTTATTGAGGAACTCCAAAAGTTTGCAGATGCCAATTTTATTTACCTGAGAATCGTGGTAGATGAATCTGTGAAGGCTACTGACAATGTAAATATATTTTATTTTGATACTATTAAGGTAATGAGTCTTCGCAAAGAGCCACTTAGCTCTAAGCTGAACCAGATTTCTAAGCGTGCCTTTGATATTTTCTTTGCTTTCATGGTCATTAGCCTTATTTTTCCTTGGCTGTTTCCGATTATTGCGCTTTTTATCAAGGTAGAAGACCCCGCAGGTCCTGTGTTCTTTGTGCAAAAACGCCCTGGAAAAAAGAATAGACTTTTTGGTTGCTACAAATTTCGCAGTATGCGCGTCAATGCAAGCTCAGAAGTCCAAGCATCAAAAAATGATTCGCGAATTACTCGCACAGGGGCTTTCCTGAGAAAGACAAGTTTAGACGAACTTCCACAGTTTTTTAACGTATTGCTCGGCGATATGTCGGTTGTAGGTCCTCGCCCCAATATGATGAAGCAGTTAGAAGAATACTCTAAAACCATAGACAATTATCAATTCCGCCATTTCGTAACGCCAGGCATCACAGGCTACGCACAGGTAAGCGGCTTCAGAGGCGAAACCAGGGAGCATGGCATGATGGAGAAACGTGTGGAATATGATGTAATGTATATGGAAAAATGGAGTTTGTTTTTTGATATTAAAATTATTTTCCTTACCGTCTGGAACGCTATCAGAGGCGAAGAAAATGCTTATTGAAAGATAAAAATGTAAGATAGAACGCAATAATTAATTGCATTTCTCAATTTATTTTTATCTTGCAGACTTAATCAAAACAAGGCAATAAGCGTTATCCAAACTAATCAACATCAATAATGAAAAAAGCATTAATTACAGGGATTACAGGTCAAGATGGTGCATACTTGGCTGACTTACTCATTTCTAAAGGTTATCAGGTGCATGGCATTAAGCGCAGAAGTTCTTTATTTAATACCCAGAGGATAGACCACCTCTACCAAGACCCGCACGAAACAAATCTGAAAGTGGTCTTGCATTATGGAGATTTGACAGATTCGACCAATATCATTCGCATTATCCAGGAAGTACAGCCTGACGAAATCTATAACTTGGGCGCGATGTCCCACGTCAAGGTGAGTTTTGATAGCCCCGAATATACCGCTAACGTAGATGGTTTAGGCACATTGAGGATTTTGGAAGCAGTAAGAATTTTGGGATTAACGGAAAAAACAAGAATATACCAAGCCTCTACCTCTGAGCTTTACGGCTTGGTGCAGGAAGTTCCACAAAGCGAAACTACTCCTTTCTACCCGCGTTCTCCGTATGCCGTTGCCAAAATTTACGGTTATTGGATTACAGTAAACTATCGCGAAGCATATAATATGTATGCTGTAAACGGAATTTTGTTTAACCACGAATCTCCATTGCGCGGCGAAACTTTTGTAACCCGCAAAATCACGCGCGGCGTAGCGCGTATTGCACTGGGCTTACAGGACAAAATATATTTAGGAAACTTGGACTCCCAGCGCGATTGGGGACACGCCAAGGACTATGTGATGGCTATGTGGCTTATTTTGCAACAACCAACGCCCGAAGATTATGTGATTGCCACAGGTGTAACGACGCGCATACGCGAATTTGTCAGAATGGCTTTTGAAGAACTTGGCATCGAAGTAGCATTTACAGGAGAAGGCGCAGAGGAGAAAGCACACATAGTAAGTTGCTCAAACCCAGACTTTCAGCTTCCCGCAGGCAAAGAAGTAATTGGGGTGGACAAACGCTACTTCCGCCCTACCGAAGTAGATTTGTTGCTGGGTGACCCTACCAAATCCAAAACCAAACTTGGCTGGGTGCCAGAATATGACCTCAAAGGCTTGGTGAACGACATGATTTGGGCGGACGTAAATCTTTTCAAAAAAGACCAATACCTCAAAACAGGAGGGCATACTACACTTAACTACCATGACGATTCTTATTAAAAATGGAAAAGAATGCAAAAATATATGTAGCAGGGCATAGAGGAATGGTTGGCTCTGCTATCAAGCGCAAGTTAGAAAAAGAGGGTTATCAAAATATCGTTTTCCGCACCTCGAAAGAGCTAAATCTGGAAGACCAACTTGCGGTCAGGTCTTTTTTTGACCAAGAAAAACCTGATTATGTATTTATGGCGGCGGCAAGAGTGGGCGGCATCAATGCCAACAATATTTATCGTGCCGAATTCATCTATAATAATTTGATGATTCAAAACAACGTCATTCAGGAAAGTCATTTGCATGGCGTGAAAAAATTGATGTTTTTGGGGTCTTCTTGCATTTACCCAAAGCTCGCCCCGCAGCCACTCAAAGAAGATTATTTATTGACAGGCTTGCTTGAGCCTACCAATGAGCCGTATGCCATTGCCAAAATCGCAGGTATCAAAATGTGCGAGGCGTACCGCAGTCAGTATGGTTGTAACTATATTTCTGTGATGCCCACCAACCTCTACGGACCGAATGACAATTACGATTTGCAAAATTCGCACGTATTGCCCGCGATGATTCGCAAATTTCATACTGCAAAAGTAGAAAATAAGCCTTCGGTCGAGATTTGGGGGACAGGTTCGCCCCGCAGAGAGTTTTTGCACGTGGACGACTTGGCGGAAGCCTGTTTTTACCTCATGCAAAACTATGATGAAGTCGAGTTTCTCAATGTAGGCACAGGAGAGGACGTTACGATTAAAGAACTTGCGATGCTCGTCAAGGACATCGTAGGCTATCATGGAGAGATTGTTTTTAATACAAGCAAACCTGATGGAACACCACGTAAGTTAATGGACGTGAGCAGGTTACATCAGCTGGGCTGGAAACATAAAATTTCCTTAGAAGAAGGTATCAAATCAGTCTATAAAAACATCAACTGGATTGAGGTTTTGAATGAAAAAGCATAAGGAAAGCACTGCTGGGCATGAAAAAAGTAAAAATTATTAATTCGCTTATCTCAACAGGAACTTTCAAAGAGTTCATAGATACTATTTTTGACCTGACAGACCGCCAATCTTCTGCTTATGTTTGTTGTGCCAATGTTCACATGGTCATTGAGTCTTACCAAGACACGGGTTTTAATAAAATGCTCAATGAGGCAGACCTTGCTACGCCTGACGGTCGCCCTTTGTCTATTGTGATGAAACTTTTTGATAAAATCGCCCAAGAGCGCGTAGCTGGCATGGATTTGTTGCCTGCCCTGCTCAAAGAGGCAGAGATTCGCGGCAAGTCGGTCTATTTTTATGGCTCTACTGATGAGGTGCTGGATAAAATAAAGGAACAAATCAGCATAGATTTCCCCGCACTGCGCGTGGCGGGCGTATATTCTCCTCCTTTCAGACCTCTTAGCGAAGAAGAAGACCGAGCAATCATCAAAAACATCAATGAATCAGGTGCAAACTTGGTTTTTGTTTCTTTGGGTTGCCCAAAACAAGAAAAATGGATGGCAAACCACAAAGGCAAAGTCAATGCTTGTATGCTTGGCGTGGGGCAGGCATTTTTGACTTATACTGGCTTGGAAAAACGGCTACCCAAGTGGGCGCGAGATTGGTCGCTGGAATGGGCATATCGACTTTACTTAGAACCCAAAAGATTGTGGAAAAGGTATGTAGTGGGCAATAGTATTTTCTTGTTTTTTGTGTTTAAACGCTTGATTTTTAGGACATATTAAATTACTTGCTTAAATAATTGCAGTTCGCAAGCCCGTTAGGGCTTAAATATTGGTAAATAAAGTATTCTTTCATCTATACAAGCCTCGTAGAGGCTTAATACGGTTCGCCGCCGCTATTGAACTCCTACGGGGTCTCCAAGACGGAGTTCTTAAAATATTTTAATATCAAATATTTGCTATCGCAGCGGCGAACCGTCAATATTAAACACCTAACAGCGTTTTTAATCTGCAAGATGCCTAATAAAAAAGCACCATTTGTTTCAGAAACAAATGGTGCTTTTTTAATACCATAATTATTGCAAACAAAAACTACATATAGTTTGAATCATTATTTTTCTTCAGACGAATCACTCTTAACTTGTTGAAAAGCAAAATGATAGGGTACGCAGGGTCAAACTCAAACCACTTAATGCCAAAATTAGCCCTTCCGCCAAACTTGTGGTGGTTATTGTGATAGCTTTCACCAAACATCAAAAAATCAAAGGGAAGGAAGTTGCGTGCTGTTTCTTTGAGTTTGAAATTTGTGTACCCAAATTTATGAGCAAACCAGTTAATAATCGCGCCATGAATAGGTCCCATAATAAAGTGAAGTGGGAGCAATAAGTACATCCACCATTCCGTAGCAAAGTAAACATAAAAAACGATATAGGCAATGCCCCAACCAAGGCGTGAAATCCAGTTGTCGCCAAGTTTTTCCATAAAGTTCCAGTTCGGGATATTGCGCTTAAATTTTTCCTCGATTTGTGCCTTGCCTTTTTGGATTGAGGAATAGATTTGCTTGGTCTGCCACATCATCACAAACAGATTTTCGGTGTATTTGGGTGAATGTGGGTCTTTTTCTGTATCCGCGTAGGCGTGGTGCAAGCGGTGCAAAATGCCATACACATACGGACTGAGGAAAGACGAGCCTTGGCAAATCCAAGTAAAAACGTAAAAAACCTTCTCCCAAAACTTACTCATGGTAAACATCTGGTGAGAGGCGTAACGGTGCAAGAAAAATGTCTGTGTGAAAAGGGACAAATACCAGTGTGAAACAAAAAATATAGAAATTGCCATTCAAATAAAGAAATTAAAAGATTAAAAAAATAATTTTAAAAAGTTAAAGTTTGCATACAAAAGTTTTTGAATCGTAAATATAGCTTTATAACATCAAAAAGGATTTGTTTTGTTGTATTTTTTTACAAATTTTAACGCTGTTTTTTACTTATTTGCGACTATTTGCCTACAAGTTATATTAAATTTGCTGTGGTATCAAGCGGTAATTTCTATCCGATTGTTTTCAGGGTCAAGCACTACACTTTCGTAATAGCCATCACCAGTCCACTGCGGCTCGCCAATGACTTCGTAACCTTCTCTTCGCAGAGTTTCAGTCAGTTCGTTTACTTTTGCTTCACTACCTACTGCCATTGCAAAGTGAATTAACCCCAAATATTGTGCTTGTAAGTCATTCTTATTCAGTGGAATAGAGGGAATGTGCATGAGTTCGAGCCTTGCGCCGTCCTCAAAGCTGAGAAAATAGGAAGTATAATTTTTGGTAGGATTATGGTATTTTTCACCTGCTTTTGCCCCAAAAAATTGCGTGTAAAAAAACTTCATTTTCTCCAAATCACTTGTCCAAAGAGCTATATGTTCTATTTTCATAAAAGTAACTTCTCAATTTCTAACCAACTGTTTGCGCGTGTGTACGGTTCATAAGCCTCTTTCAAGTTGTGTGGGGCAGTAAAAACAATTGCTTTCCCATCAAAAACTTTCAGGTTTTTCAGGCGGTCATCTATCAGATAATCAGCTTTTAAGATACTTTTATCTCCACAAAAAACAATATTGAGCCAAGAGATAAACGGGAAATGTTCTTTGAGCCAGTCATGCTTTTCTTTAAGCGAATTGGGGTACTCGGTGGCTGCCGAAGCGATATAAATTTCATATTTTTGAGAAAGTTTGAGCATGACCTCCTGCGAGTGTGGAATTACTAAAAGGTCGCTAAAAAAGCCTTTTTGCCGCGCGTATTCATGCACGCGGGCTTGATGTTCGGGTGCAATGACTTCTACAAATTCCTTACCTATCAAGTCGTGCTTCTCGATGGTCGTGCCAAATTCTGCTTTATACATATCGCAAAATTTCTGTGTGGCATCTGCAATTACATCGTCCATGTCTATTGCTATTCGCTTCATTGTGTATGAGTTATGAGTTTATTAGCTTAGATTTTTATTTTGTTATATTTTTATGTATGGTTCCTGAGGTACAAATAACGCAATATTTTTTACAAATTTAGAAGGTAATACAAATTTGCTTAGTCATATTTCCATTTTTTTACCAAATACCAATGTCCAATGAAGCCAATAGCTATAGTGATGAAGGTGGCACTAAAAACTAACATCCCAAAGGTAGCAGATAACTTGATACGTACTGCCAATTCCGAGAAAAAAGCGGCATAAAGCCCAATGACTGACCAATACATATAGGTAAGGTGATAAAATCTCCAGTTTTTGGCTCTTTGCTTTTTCATGGCTGGGATTAATCCTGCTATAAGCGTAATGATGCTCACCAAAGCTGCCAAATGAAAGGGACCAAACTTACCCATTAGGTGATAAATACCAAAAGCGGTGGCATTGACCAAAACCATTGCAAGGGCATAACTGTAGCCCAGCTTTTTGTGAAGGGCTGTCCCTTTTTTGACTGCCAACACCCAAATACCTAAAGCCATAGCAACCAATGCAGTAGCTATATGTAACCAGCTGATAAAAGAATAATGAGTGATTGACATATTAGTAAGCCACATTGATGGTGATGATTTTATTTCCTGAAATCTCAAATAATTGGTCTGAAAAAGTGGGTGCTGACATATTGCCTCTTGCGTCATTGGAATAGCCCCAGCCTTCGGTTGGTATTCCAATAAAGTTACTATCTATCTTTTTATTGCCGTTCTCGTCTTGGAATAAGGATACCGCATATTTTCCCTTGGGCAATTTTTCAAAACTCACTTTCATCTCTGTAGTAATGACAGGTAATCTTGTGCGTTGTAGGACTTTTTGTGCTTCATCTTGAATTTGTACATACAGCATGAAGCCTTTTTCTGCTCTCAAACCTTTCACTTGGATATTTAATTGAAATCCAGTTGGTAACGTAGTAGGAACAAGCACCTGCTTTTGTTCTTGTGCTATAGCTTGTGTAGCCACAGCAAATAGAAAAATAATGAAGATTTTTTTCATTGTAAACTAATTTATTTTATAAACTTAATGATTAAAAAAATGATTGTCATGGTTTTAGGTATGATTGTAAATCATTGATATATTGCTCAAAAGCTTTTATGCCCTTTTCTGTAATTTTGATAGATGTATGAGGATAGTTTTCTTTGTATCCCTTTTCTACTTCTATGTATTGCACCTCATGTAGTTTTTTGATTTGAATACTTAAATTACCTGATGTTGCTTTTGAGATTTCTTTCAGGTCATTGAAAGTAGTTTCTTGATTAGCTATCAATACTGACATAATCATTAAGCGCAACTGAGAGTGTAATAAAGGGTCTAAATCTTTAAACATGGTACTTTTGCTTTTGGTAGAGCAATATGCTCGGTACAATAAAAGCTACAATAGCTATCAGAGCCTGCATAAGAGGTTGAAATAAATAAGGCACGAAAAATGTAAAAATAGCAATAATATTAGCTACTATCCCTCCCCAAAGAAATGCTTTTTCACGCAGTGCCACCCCTACAATGATGATGTTCATGGATAGCAAGATAGCAATCATGGGAATAAGTAATGCCTTGAGCATGGTAGCAAAAACAATACTCAAAATTACTATATTTAGCCCTGTAAACCACCCTAAATAAGCCAAAATTTTTGTAATTAAGTTCCAAGAATGACTACCTGATTTTGATTTTTTAAAATAATAAATAAATGTAACTACGAAGCCCAAAGACAATACCGAATAGCTAAGATGTGCTTGAGCATAACCCAGTGCGTCAAATACATAATGAGCAAAACTACACCCAGCAATCAAGATGCCCCACATCATAAAGATAACGCCATTTTCTTTAAAGCGTCCTTTGGCATCAGCAATAGTCTGCTGAATAAGTAACAGGCTCTGTTCGGGGCTAAGTGTTTCCATAATTATATTTTTATTCAAATATAAAGTAGTTTATAATATAAACAAAAAAAATTAATAAATTATTTTTTTAGCATACTGATAAAAAAGCCAGTTAGCCAATTTTCGTCTGCTTTAATCATTTTATCGACAGAGTTGTTCAGCGTTTCCGAAAAGTTTTTGAGGCGGCTCATGCTGTCTATGAAGGCGATATAGTCGCTACTTTCTTTGTCGCCCTCTATCTTGCCCAAGTCATCTAAAACGCCAATGATGGGCTCTAATTCACGTTTTTTGCGTTCCCTGACTATCAATTTTGCGATTTTCCACACGTCTTTTTCCGCATTATAATAATCCTTGCGTTCGCCTGTTTTATTGACGCGCTGCACCAGCCCCCAGTCTATTAGCTCGCGTACGTTCATGTTTACATTCCCGCGCGAGATTTGTAGCGTGTCCATAATATCCTCTGTACTAAGAGGTTCAGAGGCTATAAAAAGTAAAGCGTGCAACTGAGCCATCGTTTTGTTGATGCCCCATTGCGCGCCCAATCCACCCCAAGTCTGTATAAATTTTGCTTTTGCTTCGTCTAAAGTCATTTTCGTAATAGCGTAATATGGTGAAATAAAGCTAAACAGTGCAAAAATACACCAGTTTAGTAAAAAAACATTTCACAAATTTCTACAAAGCTAAATTATTTTTTTGATATTTCAAAAATGATTGAAAACAAAGCATTTATGATTTTCTAAATATAAATTTGACGAGCTTTCGCGTCCATTTGCTAATGCCGTAGGTGAGGCTCATGGTTACACAAACTGGGCAAATACCAAAACGAAAAAAGAACAAAAATACTTGTTTGTACCACGCCAAGTTTGCAGGCACGATTGGGCAACTGATTCCGTCGCCTTTGGTTTCCTCTATATTCCAAATGTTCATAATTTTTTGAGATTTAAGTGTGAAATTTTCCTCTTGATACCCAAACAGTACCTCAAATCACCTCTGAAAAAAAAATATTTTTTCCTGAAAATTTGGGTGATTTCGCTACAAGATTTGGAATAAAGCCTCAAAAATACTTCAAAACAATTTTACACTTTAAAATTTAATCTTATGACAAGTTCAACTTTAAAAATGGAAACTACAAACAAGGCACAACAAATTACGTTGAAAGTGCTGGTAGGCTTAATGTTTACGTGGATGCTGATGATTGGTATTTTCAAGCTGATTGGCACTGAACCTGCGCTAGTCGAAACGTTTAAGGCGATGAATTATTTGCAAATCATGCCTTTGGTGGGACTACTGGAAATTTTGGGTGGTGTGGGCGTTCTTTTGCCAAGATTTCGCACGTATGCCGCGTTGGGATTGCTTTTCTTGCACTTTGGCGGGATTGCTTCTCACTTGGCGAGTGGTACTTATTTCCCGATGACTCCGCTTTCGGTGGTTGCCGTTTTGATGGATATGTGTATTCTCAAACTTGATGGGAAGGTAAAAATTGGGTAAAAAAAGCTGCCCCACAATGTTTAAAAAATATTATGGGGCAGCTTTTTATTTTTCTGCATTGTTTTTCATCTGTTGGATACACTTATATTTCTGATTATCAGCAGTATGCTTATTTTTCCAACCCATTTTTTGCATTAGGTTTTGCATGGGTTCGTTCAGATAGAAAATGGCTTGCAAAATCTCTTGACAGCGAATAGTAATTTTTTTGAATAGTGATTGGATTTGCTCCTCTTTTTTATCTTGTTCATTATCAATGCTTTCTGCTGTCATCTCCCAGTCTTGTGCATAAGTTCCCTCGTTCACAAAAACCAATTTTTCTTCGCGTAGTTTTTTGAGCCACAGGTTTTGGGCAATCGCAAAGAGATAAGTTTTTAAGGAGGAAGTAAGCTGAAAATCAGCCTTATTGACTTTTTCCATCAAAACAAGGAGGCTTTCTTGGAAAATATCTTTGGCATCATCTTTTGTTCCACTATTTTTGATAACCAGTCGTTCGACTACAGGGAAATAAAACTGATACAAAACCTTGTATGCGCTCTCATTGCGAATTTTTAGGTCTGCAATGGTTTTTTGGTCATTCATTGGATTTTTTTTCATGTTTTTACATTATTTTCCCTTTATTCCAAAATTGTCAGCCAATCACCTTTTTTTTAGCATTATTTTATCAAAAAAACTGAATCAACTCTCTATCTTTCTTGAAAGTTCCTCTAATTTCTTTTTTTCTTGCTTGTTGAGGTTGTGGTAGCCTTTTTCGCTTACCTTTTCGAGCAATTCATTGAGGGCAGTTTCGTCGTCAAGGACATCATAATCTTTTTGAAGAGCTTTGGAGGGCGTTTGGTCGAATCCCCAGTAGTTTTCTATGAGTAATACGTTTGGCTTGTAGGCTATGAGCAAGAGGAAAAAAATGGCGGGTGTGGTGATTGCTAAAATAGCTATGTAGTTGATTTTGAGAATCATAGGCTCTATCAGAATGGTGAGTAATACGCCTGCGACTGCGCCGCCCAGATGTGCCTCATGCCCGATATTGTCTGCTTGTCGCTTAATACCAAAAATGGAAACCAACATAAAAAACACGCCAAAAGCCCAAGCAGGGAAGGAGGCAGGCAAGAAGAAAAAACTCATTTGGGAGGTGGGCAACATGGCGATATACGAAAAAATAACGCCACTGACCGCCCCCGAAGCCCCTACCGAGATCGGAAGAGC
>JAAFJS010000123.1 GCA_013298985.1 Cytophagales bacterium | reverse complement strand
CTCCCCCCCACCCTCACCGCCCTCACCCCCTTAACCATTGACGAAGATGCTACCCAGCAGAATGTCAATTTGGCGGGGATAACAGACGGAGGCGAGGGCAACCAAACCCTCACTGTTACTGCTACTTCCAATAATCTTGCGCTCATTGCTAACCCTACGGCAACCTACACCAGTCCCAATGCCACAGGAAGTTTGCAGTTCACGCCACTGCCCAATGCCAATGGCACTGCCACCATTACCGTTAGCGTCAATGATGGAGTCAGCACCACTTCCAAAACCTTTGTAGTTACCGTTAATGCTATCAATGATGTCCCCAGCTTTACCAAAGGCAGCAACCCCAGCGTCCAAATTAATGCTGGCAATCAAGTCTTTAACAACTGGGCAACCGCTATCAATGACGGAGACCCAGAAATTACTCAAACTTTGGAGTTTATCTTGACCAATGATAATAATGCCCTTTTCAGTGTACAGCCTGCGATTTCTCCTACGGGAACGCTCACTTTCACCCCAGCCACAGGGCAAGTAGGGACAGCTAACCTGACCGTCAAACTAAAAGATGATGGCAGCAATGTTGCTCCTAATATCAATGAAAGTGCCACGCAAAATTTCACTATTGCGGTCATCAATACCAATAATCAGCCACCCTCTTTCACCAAAGGCACAGACCCAACTGTTTTAGAAGATGCTGGAGCGCAAACAGTGGCAAACTGGGCAACAGGCATAGACGATGGAGATGCCACACTCAATCAACAAGTTACCTTTGAAATCACAGGAAATACCAATGCTGCTTTGTTTGCTGTTCCTCCTGCGGTGAGTGAAACAGGCACACTCACCTACACCCCTGCGCCCAATGCCAATGGGACTGCCTCCATTTCTGTCCGTTTGCGAGATAATGGCTCAGGCATTGCTCCTAATGTCAATGTATCTGCAAATCAATCTTTTAATATCAACATTACTGCCGTCAATGATGCCCCTACTTTCACCAAAGGAGAGGATATTTCAGTGCTAAATACCCAAGCACAGTCTTTTGGAGGCTGGGCAAAAAATATAGACGATGGCGACCCCGAACTTGTCCAAACACTGACTTTTGAAGTTTCTAATGATAACAATGCCTTGTTTAGTGTGCAGCCCGCGATTAATCCCAATGGCACGCTGACCTTTACTCCTGCGCCTAATGCCAATGGGGTAGCAAATGTTACGGTCATTCTCAAAGACAATGGCTCTAATGTGGCACCAAACGTCAATCAGTCTGCGCCGCAAACCTTTACCATTGTAATTTCCAATGGAGTCAATGATGCCCCTACCTTTGACTTGGGAACGGATATTACTTTGAATGAAAACGAAGGACTGCAAACAAGAACCAATTTTGCCACTAACATAGACGATGGCGACCCCGAACTTATCCAATCTTTGACCTTTGAGGTTTCTAATAACAATAACAATTTGTTCTCACAACCGCCTACGATTGATGTCAGTGGCACACTTCGCTTTCAGGCAAAACCCAATGCCAATGGCACCGCAGAAGTCAGTGTGGTTTTGGTGGATAATGGCACTGGCACTGCCCCCAATGTCAATCGCAGTATGGTCAAAAAGTTCAATATCAATGTTACTCCTGTCAATGTATTTCCTTCCTTTGTCATCAACAGAGAAGGTAGAAACTCTTATTTTAGCGGAGGAACGCAGGTTTTCTACTACAATTATTGGTACAATGCACCTCTGGAAATCCTGAATTATAATACTGATGGTTTGGTAAGCAGGGACAGTTTTGCCACAGCAATCAATGACGGCGAGCCAGAACTGACCCAAATTCTCACTTTTGAGGTCAGCAATGACAACAATGCCCTTTTTGACGTGCAGCCCACGATTGATGCCACTGGAAAACTCACCTATACCCTCAAAGCAGGTGCTTTGGGAACGGCAAATGTGGAAGTTGTCCTCAAAGACAATGGTGCTAATACCTTGCCCAATAGAAATATCAGTCCTTCCCAATCTTTCAAAATCATTGTCAGGGGCAAAAATATCGTTTACATAGATGCCAATAACAATGGCACTTTTGACAGTGGTGAGTTCCCAAGGGCAAATACCTTGGTACAAATCAATGATTTTTATTATGCCTACACCAATGCCAAAGGGGAGTATGATTTTTATGCGAATGGTAATTATGGATTGAAAGCGGTCTTGCCTTCAAACAACTTTACTTCCTCTAATCCAGCTTCTTATACAGGAAATCAGGTAGGCTGGGTTGCCAATAAAAACTTTGGTTTGGTCGGCAAAGCAAGCAAAGATGTGAGTGTATCCATTAACAACTGGTTTGCCCGCCCAGGTTTTGATACCTACTATTGGATAAATTTCCAAAACAATGGAACGCAAACGCAAAGTGGCACGATTGCTTTTACTTTTGATGAAAGATTGCAATATGTAGAAACCCAATACGGCAATGCGCCGATTTTTGCCAGAGGCAATACGCTCACTTACCGCTACCAAAATCTCAACCCAGGGGAGTGGAAGTGGTTTGCCATTCGCCTCAAAGTGCCTGTCAGAGAGGATTTTATCTTAGGGCAAACGGTCATTTATGCCAATGCCAAAATCAACATGGTGCAAGGTGAGGCTGTTTTTGTTGATGATGTACCTACAAATAACAGTTTTAACCACTGTATTCTTGTCAGAAATGCCTACGACCCCAATGATAAGCAAGTTGCGCCTGCGGGTAACATCAGTCCTGAGTTTGTAGCTGATAGAGAGGCAATTACCTATACTGTTCGCTTCCAAAATGAAGGAACAGCAGAGGCAATTCGTGTGGAGGTCAGGGACACCCTTTCCAATTTCTTAGATGTAAGCACGTTGGAAATCTTGGGGTCAAGCCACCCCTTCAACTTTGTACTCACTGGTAATCAGGCAGTTTGGCATTTTGAAAATATCAACCTTCCTGCCAAAAGAGATGATGAAGCAGGCAGCATTGGTTTTTTCCAATTCAGAATCAAGCCCAAAGCTACCATGCAGGTAGGGGAGGAAATCGTGAATCGTTCTGGCATTTACTTTGATTTTAACCCGCCTATCATTACCAATACAGTGAAAACCAAGGTAGTACAAGACATGGAAGCACCAAAAATTGTGAGCTTGTCGCCCCTCAACAATGCCCAAAATGTTCCCACCAATAGACAGCTTTTCTTCGCTTTTGATGAGCAAGTGAGGAAAGGACAAGGGGAAATATTGCTCTTAGAAGATGGCAAAGTGATACAAAAATTAGACGTAAACAGCCCTAAAGTTACAGTAACCAATGAAATTGTATTTGTTGAAAATGAGAATTTTAGCAAGGACAAAACCATTACCGTTCAGTTGCAGCAAGGCGCATTTACTGATGTGAAAAAGAATGTTTTTGCAGGAATGACGAATTGGACATTTAATAATCTTTTGAGAATTCCGACAGCCCCTACACTGACTGCACAGGCGGGAAACAGAAGTATTACCCTTTCTTGGAATAGCATAAGTGTTGATAATAAGGATATTAGCTACGAAATTTATATGTATTCGGCAAACTCCCCCCAAAGATTGGTGGGTAGCACTGCGCTAACCACTCTCAAAATAGAGGGTTTGGAAAACGGAGTAACGTATTTCTTCCGCATGAAGGCAATCAACACTTACAACAGTTTGGAAAGTGGTTTTTCAGAAACAGTTTCTGCACGTCCCTCAGTAGTTTTGGCGACAGAAGGTGAGCTGGAAAGTATTGATTTTCAGGTATATCCCAATCCAAGTAACAATATATTCAATATAGAAGGCAAATTCAAGGAAAGTGAAAATTTACAAATGGCTATTTTTGACATGACAGGGAGAAAGGTGTTTGTGCAAGATTTGGCAAAGACAAGCTACTTGAAAGCAGCAATAGACCTTACGCATTTTGCCAATGGGCTGTATCTCTTGTACCTAAGCAATGGAAAACAGGTGCATCATCAAAAAATAATTAAGGAGTAAATATCAAATAGCCTTGGGGGGGGGCAATGACCTGATTACCAATTCATGTCAGTAAGATTTTTAGTATTTTTAGAGGCAATCTTTTTATTTATTTTCGTACTAATTAATTGTACGTGGACTTGTCAATCTATAAATAGTTATGAATTAACACAAATTACTTGTAATCAATGTTTTATAAAATAGCTATAACATAAACTAATTTTACGTAGCTACTTTTATGTACTTAATAGACAAATAGCATGGGATTTTAAACTCTAAAATATACACCTCTAAACAAAATAAGCTGATGAAAACAATATTCTTCTTTTTAATCCTGTTTATTTTTAGTAATCTACTTTATGCAATAGATTATTTTTCAGGAACTTATGAGGAATCTTTGGCACAGGCAAGTGCTGAGAAGAAGAATGTATTATTGATTTTTGGAGCAAAATGGTGCGCTCCCTGCTTGCAGATGGAAAGAAGTGTATTAAAAGAACAGTCAATCACAAGTTATGCAAAAGAGCGTTTGATTGCTATGAAAATAGATATAGATACGCCTTATGGAAAAACACTTTATAAAAAGTTCCAAGTCAAGGGATTACCGTATTACACACTCATAGAAAGCAACGAAAAAATGATTGCTGAACTTCAAGGAAAGCAGTCAAAAGACGATTTTTATAATTTCATAAAGCTCACCAATAGCCATTCGAGAGAAGATTTTTTGGCAATTGAAATCCAGAAATTGCAAAAGGAATATGCCTCTCATGGGAAGGAATCGGTTTTATGGGATTTAATTTTGACGCTAAACAAGGCAAATCGATTCGAAGAATCTTTGCCTTATTTGAAGGCATCAAAAGCAAAAAAAAGCAAGTTCTCAGTATTATTGATTTTAAAAGAAATGGCTACTTATGCTGGGAAAACAAACGACCAAAAGCTGATGGAAAAGGCACTAAAAGAGGCTGCAGAAGCCCAATTTGATGTTACTACGATGAATTTAATCCAATTTTATTTTGCCAAAGAACGCAGGGACTACACCAAAGCAGACGAATATTTAACTTATTTTATCCTAAATCCGTCCGCGTCTTTTCCTAATGATGCCTATTTTTTATCTTCAAGAATAGAAACCATTGTTGAATATGGAAAGCAAGATGGACAAGCTGCTTTTGCGCTTAAATATTTGGACTATTTCAAGATAAATCATGCAAAACTCATCAAGAAACATCAAAAGTATCATTGGTCTGATAGGGCATACCTTTACCACAGGGCTTTGTTTTTATCAAAATTAGGGCAATGCGAAGAAGCAAAAAAAATAGCCATTGAAATATTACCTCAATATCCGCTCACCTCTAAGCATATTTGGGGCGAAGAGTACAAAGAAGAATTAGAACTAATTACCAATTCATGTCAGTAAGATTTTTAGTTTAGCAAACTTAATAGCATCTCTTTCATGGCTTCATCTCCAATCTGATTCCAATAAAATCTTGCTTTCTCATGGTTTTGCTTTTGGAAAAAATAATCGCCTACGCTTGCCAAAGTGCTATTTCTCCTTTTATTCAATTCCATTTTGAAGGTTTCGTTGAGCCTTGTTTCATAACCTGCCAAGCAGGTATATTTTAAAAAATAATGAATGTAGCTACCTGTTAAAGGACTATTTTGCATTTGTTCCCAATACTTTTCAAAGTTTTTCATGTCCTTAAGCTCGAATAGGGCAATGAGCAGTTCCAATAAAAATCTTACTTTCTTGTCTTTGTGTTGATTTTCAAAGTCAAAAGATGGCAAACTTGTCAATGCTTTTTCTCTACTTTCTTGGTAAAGTTCTATTTTATTGGAAAGTCTGATATAGTAATAAATTGCTGTTAAATCCAAAGAATCCATTGCCAAAATTTCTTGTGTATGCCTGTGCGCTTCTGCAAATTTTTCTTCTTTGATGTATTTATTTGCTACTGTGAACTTATATTTCTTCTTTTGAGCTACATCAGTTTCATGTTTTGAAGCCAAATCATAATAAAATGCAGCACTATCATGATTAAAATTTTTAGAAAACATTTTTGCAAGCAAAGCATAAGTCATCGAGTTATCCTTTTTGAGTCGAATTGATTTGTGGGCGTAAAATAGTGTAGAATCTTGTTTTTTTAATTGGAAATATCCAATAGCAATGGCATATAAATATTTATAGTTTGTGCTGTCATTTTTTGGATATTCCCTATAAAGTGAGATTAATGCTTGCATTTTTATAGTGCTTTTTACAGAATCAACACTGCAACCTATCCCTATTTCTTCTATTTTTTTTACATATTCGCCTAAGCCCTGCCCAAAAGTGGCAATGGACAAAATCATGAATAAGAGAAAGGAATAAAGTTTTTTCATGTCTAAATCATTTTAAACCACAAAGATAAAAATATGAATTTTTTTTATTTATTTTCGTATTGAAGATTAAGAAAACATTTCAATCATGGAAAAAGATGGCGTAAAGACATTTCATGCCCAAGACAGAGCCGCTTGGCGCGCATGGTTAGCAGAAAATCACACCCAAGAGAACAGTGTGTGGCTCATCATTTACAAAAAAGACAGTGGCGTACCCAGTATTTATTACGACCAAGCCGTAGATGAAGCTCTGTGCTTTGGCTGGATAGACAGCAAGCCCAACAAGCGCGATGAGCAAAGTTTTTATCAGTTTTTTGCCAAAAGAAACCCCAAAAGCAAGTGGAGTGGAGTCAATAAAAAGAAGGTAGCAAAACTGATAGGCGAGGGACTGATGACTGATTCGGGATTGGAAATGATAGAAATTGCCAAGAAAAGTGGAACGTGGACGGCACTTGACGAGGTGGAAAACTTGGTAATTCCTGACGATATGCAGCAGCAGTTGGACGCAAACCCAACAGCAAAGGCGTTTTTTGACTTGTTCCCGCCCTCGACCAAGCGCGGCATCTTAGAGTGGATTACCAACGCCAAGCAAGCCGAAACCCGCGCCAAGCGCATCAGCGAAACGGTAACTTTGGCAGAGAAAAATGAACGTGCAAACCAATATAGAAAAAAATGAACAGACCTCAACTAACTGATATTCAATCAGCAACAGAATTTAGAAAATGGTATTGGCTCAAAGAGGAACTGGTTGCTTTCTGCAAACTTATGGGCATCAGCTATGCAGGAAGCAAGTTCGAGATTCAAGACCGAATTGCTGATGTGCTGGAAAATGGGCAAACCTCTCCCCAAAAAGCGAAAGCAAAGATTACGTCGAAGTTTGACTGGCACAAAGCCCCTCTTTCCTTGGAAACGAAGATTACAGATAGTTACAAAAATTCTCAAAATGTAAGGCGTTTTTTTCAACATCATGTTGGCAAATCTTTTCACTTTTCCATTGATTTAATGAAATTTATGAAGGAAAATGTAGGAAAAACATTACAAGATGGCATAGATGAGTGGCACAGAATCAATCAATTACAAAAAGAGAAAAACTACAAAACAAAAATTCCTGCCCACAATCAATACAATCAATATATGCGCGACTTTTTGGCAGATAATCCTGACAAGACTCGCCAAGAGGCAATGCAGTGTTGGAAACTGAAAAAAGCACTTCCTCATGGTGCAAAATACGAAAAATCAGATTTGGAGTTGAGCAAAGACTAAATCTTAATGCCAATCACCAGCACATCATCAGTTTGTTCTTCTTCGCCCTGCCACTGCTCAAATTCCTGCTCTAACTTCTTGTATTGCAGGTTGGTAGGCATATAGCTAATGGAATGGAGGAGATTGCGGAAACGCTTGCTCATGTACTTTTCGTTGTGCCGCCCACCAAACTGGTCTTGGAAACCATCAGAAAAAATATAGAACATTCGCGAGGGTTCTGTATAAGCTTCACCTTTGCTATCTAAGCCATTAAGTGAAATGAGGTGGCTTTGGAAAATACGTTCGTCTTCTTTTTGTGAGCCACCAATAGGAGATTTGTCGCCCCTAATTATCTGAATTTCATCACCTTCTACAAAATAAAGAGGGTTGCCTGCGCCCGCAAAAGAAAGTTGCTTATTGGTTTTGTCTATGACGCAGAGGGCGATTTCCATGCCATCGCGGTTTTGCGTGGTGTCTTGTTTCAAAATGCTTCGCACGCCTTTGTGCAGTTCGTTCAGGATATGGTCTGGCTCATAGATATGCTCAGATAATACAATTTCGTGGAGCAAATTATGTCCAATCACACTCATAAATGCGCCAGGCACGCCATGACCCGTACAGTCGACTGCGGCAATAAAAATGAGGTGAGGCACTTGGGCGGCAATTTCTTTTTCAGTAGTGCCTATCTCAGCAAACCAATAAAAATCTCCACTCACAATGTCTTTGGGCTTAAAAAAAACAAAACTTTCAGGCAAGGATTGTTGAATTTGTGCTATATTAGGGAGTAATACATTTTGGATTCGCTTGGCATAACTAATGCTTGAAAAGGTATCAAAATTTTTCTTTTCTATTAATTTTTGTTTTTCGGTAAGCTCTGAAAGCATTTCTTGGACTTTAAGGTTCGCGTGTTTGAGTTGCTCTGCCTGTGCATGAATCTCTGCTTTCTGCTGTGCCAAATCTATATTGGTAATTTCCAATTCTTCATTGATGGATCGCATATTTTCGGCTTGGACTTGTATTTCTTCTTTTTGCTGTTCTAATGCGGCGGTTTTCTCCAAAATATCGTCGCGTTGCGATTCTATCTCCTCCATATTTTGCTTTAACTCTTGATTTCTGAGGGCAATGTCGTCATTGGCTTGTTTGAGGGTTTCGGCTTGCATCGAGATTTCTTCCATTTGTTGCTCGATTTCGTGCTGTTTTTCTAAGTTTGCGTCGCGCTGTTTTTTCAAAGAAATCGCCGTTTCGTTAAATGATTGAGCCAAAACACCAATCTCATCTTTGGTTTTCACCTCTATTTTTACGTCCAGATTACCCTTCCGCATCTCTTGTGTGCCTTCCATTAAAGCTAATATAGGATGAGAAATGGAGTAAGCAATGATGAAAGAAAGCACAGCAATTAAAATACTGACTATCAGTACCGTAAATACAGAACGTTTGGCAAACGCATACATAGGTGCAAAGGCTTCTTCCACATCAATCTCGACCAAAAGCACCCATTTTACATCTTGGATTTGAAGCATTGTAAACGAACTTAGCACGTCGATGCCGCGGTAGTCCTTGATAATTTCTGTTCCTGCCCTACTGCCTATTGCTTTCTTAGTAGCCTCAGTACGAATACTTTGGAATAGCACAGTGGTATTATAAAACTCCATGCGCGCCACTTCTGAGCTATCCACGCCAAACTGCTTGATTTGAGAAAAGAAAGCTTCGGGAGCCTCGAGAATAAACCGAGAATTTGTACGCATTTTGTAATCACTGCCCACAATGTAGCTCTCGCCCGACTCGCCAAGTCCTTCCTCTCTCCAAGCCTTATTGCTGGTCATTACTGCGTCCATGCGGTCAATGGGAATCTGAAAAATCAGTGTGCCAGTCTTCTGGTCGCCATCAAAAATCGGAGTCGCAATGAAGGCGGCAGGGGCAAGGTACGAGGGCAGGTATGGCTCGAAATCGCACATCAACACTTGATTTTTTACCCCAGAATAGCGCACCTGCCTAAAAAGACGACCTATATTCGTATTGGCGTGTGCATCAGAAAGCAAACTGGTGGCAAAATCGACCTCTTTGGCTACTGTATAGACAATATGTCCCGTTTGGTCATCTACCAAAAAAATATCGTAATAACCATACGTTTTTAAAAATAAGGAAATGGTCGTATGGTATTTTTCGTGAATTTCGTGGTAAGGGTGCGGTGTAAATAAATTTTTGTTCCCTATCAAATATTGCGATTGCAAAAAAACGCTTTTATGATTTTGGGGAATCACACTATCAATATGCACTACATCTCCTTCGTGGTGTTCTACTTTTTTGAGTAATTGATTGGCATAATACATTTTGAGGTTTTCCGTCGCGCCCACAGGCATCTCTTCGGGTTTTATTTGATGAAAAGCCGTTTTGAAGTCGTGCATTGCTTGGATAGCCACATTACTTTGAGAAAAGAAGTCAATTTCTTGCCTCATTTGGTTAAAATACTCCTCTATTTTCTTTTTTTTCACCTCTCTGATGGTAGAAAGCTGGTCAAAAGAACGCTGTCGCAAGGTATCTGCTACGTTTTGATACTCCAAATACATAGTAATAACAAGCGGTACGATTCCTACCAGCAGAAAAAATAAAAGTAGTTTAAATTTTATTTTTGTAAACATTCACTTAAGTAATTTATGCTAACAGCATGGCTAAAATAATGAAATAAAGTAATAAAGCACTGCAAATATTAAAAAAAGAATCGTTAATTTCATTACAGAAACGAACGATTCTTTGAAAAATACAATGAAGTTTCTGTAAAAATCCTTTTATTTATTCAAAAACCAATCAAAAGTGTCGCCTCTTAGCCCGAAGCGGAGGGTTTCCAAAGGAATCACCTCGTTTGGTGCTATGTTTCCTAAGTTCACATTGGCACCCACTTGCTTGATAAACCATACTTGTTGCGATTTTTGAGGAGCTTCCCAAATAATTCTCTCAGCAGGAATGCTGTGGATAATCTCTTTGACCAAGCCTTGACGCACCTCGCCTGTTTCGCGGAAAAGTCCAACATTGCCAGATTCGCGTGCTTCTCCTATCACCTTCCATGCGCCCGCGCCCAGCTCTGCCTGCATGAGTTCTATCCACTGATACGGAGCTAAAATTTTTTCCGCGTCTTTAGAACCAACCTCAGAAAGTACGCGAAAATTTTGTGCAAGTCGCTGAATATAAGCACATTTCTCGTCATGTGGAATCTCGATAGAGCCATCAGAAACCTCAACATATTCTAAATCATAGTCGTCCAAGATGCTCAAATAATCATCAAACTGCCCTCTGATGATGAATGCCTCAAAAAATGTTCCTCCCAAATAGACAGGAATCCCCGCCTCCTTGTAAACAGCCAATTTTTCGCGGAGTCTTGGAAAAAAGTAAGAAGTTGCCCAGCCTAATTTTACTACGTCTATGTAGTCCGCCGAAACACTTAGCATATCTTCTGCTTCCCTGATACTCAACCCTTTATCCATAACCATTGTCAGTCCGTGCTGTCTTGGTTTAGCAGTCCGTTCGGGCAGTTGTGTAAGTTTGATATTCATTTGTTTTCAATTTTTTTTAAATGTAGCCATTGATACTAAAACAGTTGGTTGGATTTTATTTGGGGTCAAATCAAATACAACTAACGCTAAAACGGCGCAAAGCTAATAAAATCAGGTTAAAAAACTACGCTGACTACCTGATAAAAAAACTTCCCTCGCCTTTGCCAGCAGACTGACCCAAGCGAGAGAAGGAGAAAAATACAAGAAGCCTTTTTAAAAATAATTACTTATTACTTTGCCCATTTTTCTTGATTTCCTCAAACTTAGATGGCATTACTTTTCGAGGGAAATGGTTATTTTCCTCGTCAATATCTGCCGTTTCCAGGTTGGGGTCAAGCGTAAATGAGCTTACCTCCTTGCCCAAAGGCAATACTTTGGTTACTTTGTCGGGGTTCAAACGCCAAAGTTCGGCAGGAAGTTGGATAGTTTCGCTGGTGCCATCTTTGTAGTTTGCCTTGATGATGACAGGAGAAAGCAAGCCACCTTTGTTGCTCAGTTGAATAGAGTATAAATAAGTGTTGGGTTTCAAAATCTTAGGTTTTTCTGCGCCAAGCATCTGCCCTATCGCCATGTAAATCATGGGGTTAAAATCGCGTATTTGGATAGTAGTAGTGGTATCTACGGAGTTGGTAAGGTCAGGCGTTTTGTAAAGTGCCACGCTATCTATCGAGATATCAACAGGCTCTGTGCCAAAGAACCAACCTCGCCAAAACCAATCTAAGTCCATGGCAGAGGCATCTTCCATGGTGCGGAAAAAGTCAGCAGGTTCGGGGTGCTTGAAAGCCCAGCGACGCGCATATTCCTTGAAAGCATAATCAAAAAGCTCTTTGCCCATAATGGTTTCCCGCAAGATGTTCAGTGCCGTTGCGGGCTTGCTGTACGCATTAGGTCCAAACTGTATGAGGTTGATTTGCTCTGAGTTAGTCATAATTGGTACTAAATCTTTGGGGTCGCCCTTCATGTAAGGCACAATTTTTTGGGCGGGACCGCTTTGGGAAGGAAAGTCTTTTTCCCACTCTTTTTCACCCAAATATTGCATAAAAGTATTTAAGCCTTCGTCCATCCAAGTCCACTGCCTTTCGTCCGAATTGATAATCATAGGAAAGAAATTATGACCTACTTCGTGGATAATAACTGAAACTGTGCTTGCTTCTATTTTTTTGTCATACGAACCGTCTGCTTCGGGTCTGCCCTGGTTATTAAAGCTAATCATGGGGTATTCCATGCCGCCTACGGGTCCATGGACGGAAATTGCCACAGGATACGGATAAGCTACACTGTGCTTAGAATAGACTTTGAGGGTGTGTGCGACGGCTTTGGTAGATACTTTTTCCCAGAGAGGGTTGCCTTCTTTGGGATAGTAGGACATTGCCCAGACTTTTTTGCCTTCGACCTCGACTTGCATCGCGTCCCAAATAAATTTGCGAGAGCTTGCCCAGGCAAAGTCCCTGACATTCTGTGCTTTATAGACCCAAGTTTTCTTTGTACTTGCCTTAGTTTTTTCTGCTGTTTCCGCTTCTGATTGGCTCACAATAAAAACAGGTTCTTTGGCAGCTTTGGCTTGTGTCAGGCGTTTGGTATGTTCAGGAGAAAGCACTGCGATAGCGTTTTGTAGTTCACCAGTTGCCGCGACAATATGGTCAGCAGGCACTGTTATCGCCACTTCGTAGTTGCCAAAAGGCAGTGCAAACTCACCACGACCTATAAACTGCTTGTTCTGCCAACCCCTGACATCACTATAAACCGCCATGCGTGGAAACCACTGCGCCATTTCATACACATAATTTTTGTCTTTTTCAAAAAACTCAAAGCCCGAACGCGTATAAATCGGGTCGGCGGCGGCATCAGTGATATTAAAAGACCAATCGATGGAAAAAGAAAAAACGCCGCCTTTTGCCTTTAAGGGCGTAGGCAAATCTATTCGCATCATGGTTCGCTGAATACTGAAAGTCAAGGGTTTACCTAATTTGTCTTTGACAGAAGCGATTTTATAGCCACCCTCAAAGTTGGTACGGCGCATATACTCGACAAACATAAATAAACCAAAGTTATCGTCTAAGGAATACTCCAAACTCTTGTAAGTATCTGATTGTTTGTCAAATAGATTTTGGTCGAGCTGTACCCACAAGTAGGTCAAATCTTTGGGAGAATTGTTGGTATAGGTAACGATTTCAGAGGCTTGGATACTTTGCTTGTCGTCGTCCAGTGCCACTTTGATGTTGTAATCTGCGCGATTCTGCCAATAATCTTGCCCTGGCGAGCCGTCAGCCATGCGTGTAGTATTAGGCGAAGGTAGCTCTGCCCCTAACTGCTCGAACTTCGAGCTGGTAAAAGGTGATTTGGGTGTTTGGGCAAATGTACTATAAAATGCACTCAAACAACCAATTAAGAAAAAGAAACATATTTTATTCATAAATGTTGGTGTTGGTTTAAACAAATGTAAAAAAATATTTTTGTATTATTATGAGAAAAACAGCATTAAAATCACTTGCCTAACGCCCGCACCCACCTGTCAGGCAGGTTGCCTGCAATGGCTTCTTCGTAGTCTTGGTAGGTACAGGGGACAAGCGTGCTTCGTTTATAATTTGCTTTAACTTCCTCATTATTAGGAACTTCCAGCCACCAACGTTCTGAGAGAAGGCTTTTGTAAAAGATAATATCTATCTTCTCTTTTAAAAATGGAACAGTATATTTGACATAAAAATTCTCCCTCAACGGAAACTCGCCTTTGCGGTGATAAAACCCTTCTACAAAATACCAAAGCAGAACGGCAATTACTTCGGCAGTGCTATTATCTACTTGCAAATCAGCATGATAACCGTAAACGCCAAAAGAAGAAAGTTTTTCGTTTAGTCCTGCATACCAAGCAAGTTGCGCGATTTCTTCGCCCGTTAGCCCAAAATGAAAACTGTCAGGATTAGCAGGTGCATCACTGCGACGAATCGCCGTAATATCTATGCTCACCATGTCCGCCATACGCAGTTGAGGCTCTGCGCCTTTGAGGTCTTGCCTTAGCTCGCCCACACTGAGCAAATCAAAATTGAGTTTTTTGCACATTTCCAATGCCTCATAGCTGTTCAGGTAAGCCTGATAGCCTACTAACCCCATGCCAAACAGATAGTTAGGATAATGTAATAAAATCTTGCTGATGTACTTATCCGCGAGCAGATTGCTTTCCTCCCTGATGTCCAGCTTGCTGTCAATGTTCAGCACATAAATCATTTTTTCTAACTCCTGATACGCCAGATATTGCCCAAAAGCATGGTCATTTGTGCCGCCTATTAGCACAGGCAGTACATTTTCTTGCATCAATCCTTTGCATACCTCGCTGATTTTGAGGTAGTTTTCTTCTGTATTGTCATTGAGGCGCAGGTTGCCCAAGTCCAATACTCGGTAATTCACACTACTTTTTTGGAGTTTGTAAAGTTGCCTTCTGACCTTGTCTGCCCCACCCTGAAAGTTTAGCCCAATCAAGGCAATGTCTATGTTTTTCCAGCGAATTGCCACGTCATCTGCAAACTGAACGGCATGGATAAGTGCATTATTATCAGTGATTTGGACGAAATCTTCTCTGCCAATCAGGTCAAAAAAAAGTTTGAAATTGAGCATAAATTTTTTTTATTGCCAAAATTATACTTTATTTTTTTATCTTTGTCGTAAAGAACAAAACTATGTATTCTGATTTCAAAAATTTAGTGCAAGTCAAGGAGAAATTGGGCTTATTGCTCACAGAAACAAAACTTTTCCCCCAAATGATTCCTATTCGCTACGATAGTATTTTGGACAAAGAAATAGAAAGAGGAAAGCTGATGGGGTATAGCAATGAAAAAGAGCGTTCAGAACGCCTGATTCACCCTGTACTGACCGAATTGTATATGATGAATCAAAATAAATTTAAAATACATTCGGGAAAAGCCCTAAACGTAGATGAAAGCAAGGGACTAACAGGGGAGTGCGATTTTATGCTTTCTGTCAGTAAAGTTTCCAAATTGATAGAAGCACCCGTTTTTACACTGGTAGAAGCAAAAAACGAAAATCTTGACAACGGAACGGCGCAGTGTATTGCACAGATGGTAGGCGCAAAAATTTTTAATGAACAGCAAGGAAAGCCGCAAAAAGCCATTTATGGCTGCGCTACTATTGGCGATTTGTGGCAGTTTATGAAGATAGAAGATACTTTGGTGAGTATAGATACTGATATTTATTATTTAGATAATCTCAATAAACTGTTAAGTGCCTTACAGCAGATTCTAAATCTATTTTTTGAAGAAAAACATACTTAATTCGTTTGGTATAATTAAAAAAAAACATGATTTCTTCGCAAGAAGCAACACAAATTATTCAAAATCACTTATTTGAGTCCAAGTCTGTATCCGTCAAAATGATGAAAACATTGGGGCGAATCCTGCGCGAAGACATCAGGGCAGACCGCGACTTGCCTCCCTTTGACCGCGTAACGATGGACGGAATAGCGATTGATTATCAGGCATTTGCGAGTGGTCAAACTACTTTTGAGGTCGAAAATATCCAATTCGCAGGCAAACCACCACTTACGCTACATTCCCCCAAGCATTGTATAGAAATTATGACGGGTGCGATGCTTCCCTTTGGCGCAAATACCATTGTGCGCTATGAAGATTTGGAAAAAGAAGAAAAAGAAAATAAAGTCTATTTCAAACTGAAAATTAGCACCTTACAGCAAGGGCAAAATGTTCATTATCAAGGAAATGATTGCAAGCAATTTGATATTTTGGTAAAAGAAGGCACAAAAATTAGCCCTGCCGAGATGACCGTAGCAGCGGCAGTGGGCAAGTACAATTTACTCGTAAGCCAAAAGCCACTTTTTGCGATAGTTTCTAATGGAGATGAGTTAATAGACATTGAAAGTGAGCCACTTACGCACCAAATTCGTCGGTCAAATACGTATATGTTACTTTCTGCCTTAGAAAATTTGCGAATGAAAGCAGATTTTTTTCATCTGCCTGACAAAGAGAAGATTATCGAGGAAAAATTGGCAAAACTGCTTGCGCCAAATAGCGTTTTTGATGTGGTCTTGCTGACAGGCGGCGTATCGGCGGGCAAAGCGGATTTTATTCCCCGCGTGTTGGACAAGTTGGGCGTAGGAAAACTGTTTCATCAGGTAGCCCAGCGTCCTGGGAAGCCGTTTTGGTTTGGGAAAACGGAGGCAGGAAAAATAGTTTTTGCCCTGCCAGGGAATCCCGTTTCTACTTTTATGTGTTTTCACAAATATGTAGTGCCTTGGTTACGAGCAAGTTTACTTACGCCCAATGCCTTAGACTTGCCACAAGCAACTTTGAAAGAAAATTTTGTTTTTACGCCCAAACTGACGTATTTTTTGCAAGTAAAAACTTATTTAGATGAAAACCAACAACTTATAGCCATGCCCATCGAGGGTGGCGGTTCGGGTGATTTTGCCAATCTGCTGGAATGTGATGGGTTTTTGGAACTTCCTGCGGACAGAACGGAATTCAAAGCAGGAGAAAAGTTTGATTTTATTGCTTACAGATAAAACTATGCACATAGATATTCTCAAATACCTCACTGTCATTGGCTGGACGATGATAAAATTTATTTTTGGTCCCGTATTTTCTGCGGTGCTTGATATTCCTTTTGTCCATGCGGTTCTGCTCACGATTACAGGCATGATGCTGGCAGTGCTGATTTTCACCTTTGCTGGGACGCAGATTCGCAAGTGGTGGCAGGGTAAATTTGGCAGTAAAAACAAGAAACTTTTTACGCCACGCAAGCGCAATATGGTCAAAATTTGGCGCAAATATGGCATTTGGGGCGTGGCGGCACTTACTCCCCTGATTTTCACACCCATCGGCGGGACGATGATAGCCGTTTCTTTTGGAGAAAAAAAGCCCAAAATATTACTGACCATGTTTATCAGTGCCGTTGTTTGGGCATTGATTTTCTGTGGTTTGGTCGTGATTTTGGGTAAAAGTGTTTTTTTGCACTTGACAGGGCATTAGTTTTTGGAATAAACCCTTAATTAAGCAACATTTTTGAACAAGGCAAGTGCGTTCTTAGTAGTTTGCTGGGCAACTTCATCAAGGCTAATCTGTTGAATATCAGCAATTTTTTGAGCAATAATTGGAATATAACTTGTTTCGTTGCGTTTGCCTCTGTGCGGAATCGGCGCGAGGTAAGGACTGTCTGTCTCCATCACCAAATGTTCCAGCCCTACTTCTTTAATCACAGGCTCTAAACCGCCATTTTTGTAAGTAACCACCCCACCAATACCCAATTTGAAGTTCATGGCAATCAGTTTTTTTGCATCTTCCACACTCCCCGTAAAGCAATGCAACACGCCAAAAAGCTGGTTATCAGTCAGTTCTTCCAACAAAGCAATAACCTCTGGCATCGCCTCGCGTGCGTGAATCACCAAAGGCAAGCCATATTTTTTTGCCCAAGCCGCCTGAATCCTGAATGCCTCTTTTTGTTGTTCCAAAAAAGTTTTGTCCCAATAAAGGTCAATTCCCATCTCGCCAACCGCAGTAAATTTGCGCTTAGAAAGCCAATGCTCCACCACTTGTAACTCTTTCTCAAAGTCCTGCCCCACTGAGCAAGGGTGCAGCCCCATCATAGGAAAGCATGATGGGGGATATTTCCTCTCCAATTCAAACATTCCGTCAATGGACTCGCTGTCAATGTTGGGCATCAGGACTTTGC
>JAAFJS010000122.1 GCA_013298985.1 Cytophagales bacterium | reverse complement strand
CTGGGACAGAGGCTTGTATGTCTGCTATTCGCTTGGCAAGAGGCTATACGGGCAAAAATAAAATCATCAAATTTGAGGGCTGTTATCATGGGCATGGCGATTCTTTCCTGATTGCGGCGGGTAGCGGCGCGATGACCATGGGCGCGCCTGACAGCGCAGGCGTTACGCAGGGAGTGGCAAATGACACCCTGATTGCTTCTTTTAATGACTTGGACTCCGTAAATAAACTCATTGCGACAAACCCGAAGCAAATAGCCGCCATTATCGTAGAGCCTGTCGTGGGCAATATGGGCTGTGTGCTTCCCAAAGAAGGTTTTTTGCAAGGTTTGCGTGAGCTATGTACCCAAAATGATATTTTACTGATTTTTGATGAGGTGATGACGGGATTCCGCCTTGCACGCGGAGGCGCGCAGGAACTTTTTGGTATCACGCCCGATTTGACTACTTTGGGCAAAATCATTGGGGGCGGTTTGCCTGTGGGTGCTTATGGTGGCAAGCGCGAAATCATGGATTGTGTAGCTCCTGTGGGCAAAGTTTATCAGGCAGGTACACTTTCAGGCAACCCTATCGCGATGGCGGCGGGCTTGGCTATGCTTACTATTTTGAACGAAAATCCTCAAATTTATGCCCAACTGAACGAAATTACACTAAAAATCGTCAATGGCATCAAAAAAACAATGCAAGAATTAAATTTGGCTTATACCATCAACCAAGTAGGCTCAATGTTTACCCTATTTTTTACCGAAGAAAAAGTAGATGATTTTAATACTGCAAAAAAATCAAATTTATTATTTTTTGGTAAATATTTTCGTGAAATGCTGACAAAAGGCATTTATTTAGCACCTTCGCAGTATGAAAGTCTTTTTGTTTCTTGCGCGCTTTCAGAAGAAGACATTGCTAAAATTATTCAGTCAAACAAAGAAGTTTTAACACTAATGCACACATAATGAAGGTGATGCAAATTTTTTTATTCAGTATATTATTCATTTTAGGTACATTTTTGAACCTTTCTGCCCAGCCTCAAGCAATGGTAGATAGCCTTAAAAATGTATTGGAAACGACCACAGAAGATTCTGTAAAGGTAATTACCATGAATCATTTGTGGTGGCAATATATTTCTGCCAAACCTGCCACAGCAAAAACTTACTTGCAGCAAGCACTCAAACTGAGCAGAGAAATCAAATTTTTATATGGTGAGGCTACTACGTTGGCGAGTATTGGAACTGCCTCTTATTACGCGGGAAATTATACTGAAGCACTGGATTATTACGAACAGGCATATCAGATTTTTGAGAAAATCAAATTTCAGAAAGGCATTGGCGGCACGCTGTCGGGCAAAGGGCTGATTTACTTTAAGCAAGGTGCATATCTCCAAGCCTTAGAGCTAAATTTGCGCGCCTTGCGTATTGGCGAAACCCTACGCGATACTACCCTACGAGCCTCTTGCATCAATAATTTGGGCATGATTTATAGTAAACAGGGCGATAGAAAGCAGGCAATGAGCTATTTTTTGCAGGCACTGGTCTTGCATAAATCCAAGAGAAACAAACAAGGAGAAGCCTATACGCTAAACCATATCGCTGAGGTATTTCTTGATGAAGACAAACTCAACGACGCACTCATTTATTTTAATCGTGCATTAGAGGTTTTCAAATCACAGAATAACCAGAAAGGCATCGCCGAAATCTTAGACAACATAGGAAGCGTTTATATCAAGCAGAAAAAATATTCCCAAGCGACCAAATCTTGCCGAGAAGCATTCGAAATCAGGCAGATGCTCGAAGACAAAAACGGCATGGCGCAGAGCCTGATAGGGATTGCTATCTCTTACAGGAAAGCGGGACTATTCGAAAATGCCCTCAATCATGCCCTACAAAGCTATGATTTGGCGCAGGAACTGGGCATGAAAGAGATTATGCAAGAAGCCAGCTTCCAAATAGCTGAAATTTATGCCTTCCAGCGCGATTACCAAAAGGCGTTCGAATACTACCAAATCTACGACATCACCAAAGACAGCTTGTTTAATCAAGAAAACTCACGACAACTTACTGAGATGCGCGCCAAATACGAAGCGCAAACCAAAGAGCAGGAAATCAATACGTTAAAAGTAGAACAACGCGCCACCGAAGCTGAAATCGAGCAGAAAAATATCATTAACTATTCCTTGATTTCTATTTTGTTGATTAGTTTGCTTTTTTCAGGATTGGTGTTTTTTAATTACAGGGCAAAACAAAAGGCAAATATCGCCTTAGAAGTCAAAAATGCAGAGGTTAATCAAACGCTTGTCCAGCTCAAAAGTACACAAAGCCAGCTTATTCATTCTGAAAAAATGGCTTCTTTGGGGCAGCTCACCGCAGGCATTGCCCACGAGATTAATAATCCACTGAATTTCGTGTACGCAGGCATTAGCGCGCTGGAGCATACGATGCTTAGTTTTTATGACATTACAGACGACTTGCAAAGAATGATGACTGAAGACGACAAAGAAAAAATCATCGAGTACATGAGTCGGTTAAAGCAAGTCAGAAGCAATAATGAGTACGAAGAAATCAAAACAGACATCAATGCGCTGGTCAAAGATATTAAAGTAGGCGCAGTACGAACTACAGAAATCGTAAAAGGACTACGCAATTTTTCTCGTCTGGACGAAGGCAAGCCCAAATATGGCGATATTCATAATGATTTGGACGCGGCATTGATGCTTTTGCGCGCCAAACTGGTCAAGAACATCACCGTTTCAAAAAAATATGGCGAAAAATTGCCCGATGTTCCTGCCTTACATGGGCAACTCAATCAGGTTTTTACCAATATTATCGCCAACGCCATTCACGCCATGCCTAACGGTGGCAAGCTGACGATTATGACCAAGTTGGTAAGTCAAGAAGGCAGTAGTTTGGTCAGTATTTCCATCAAAGATTCGGGAACAGGAATGCCAGAGCAAGTAAAAGCAAAGATTTTTGAACCTTTTTTCACCACCAAAGATGTAGGCGAAGGTACAGGACTGGGACTGTCTATTAGCTACGGTATCATCAGAAATCATCGCGGGGCGATAGAAGTGCATACCGAAATAGGCAAAGGGACGGAATTTGTCATCACTTTGCCCATTTATGAGGTATAAATTTTTTTTAGTTATTGTATTTAAAAAAGAAACTATACATCTGCAAAATATACGAAGGCACAGCCGTAAAGTGATTGCCATCTACCAAGGCTAATTCCACATTGGTAGCTCCTCGCCTACGCATGGCATCAAAAGCAGATTGAGAGTTCAAAGGAATCACAAAATCATCAGCGCGTCCATGTACCAGCAAAGTAGGAACTCTGGGCTGCCAGTCAAATATATCATTGTCTTTCAATACGTTAAGGAACTCTGTATCTGTCCCATTGATAATTCCATTGCGGAAAGTAGAGGTAAACAACTCTCTTGGGTTTTGTGTTGCGTTTGCAGTGGGACCCCTTTGCTGTATCTGAGTTGCGCTTGGCTCTGTAAAGAAAGAAGTAAGTGGGCGATTTAGCTTATATACACTATTATAAGTTTGCAAAACCCAAATGTAATTGCTTATAAATGAGAGTGTTAAGTTTTGGTTTATCACATATTGAGAAAAAGCCGTTTTGTTGTATGCGCCTGCGCCCATCACGCTTGCAGTGATTTTGAACTCAGAGGAAAGTTCTTCTTCCATCATTTTTTGCATAGACATCGTGGCAGAGCCGCCCTGAGAATAGCCCGTCAAAAATAGTTTTTCACTTAGGTTAATACCATTGCTTTGGCAAAATTCTTTGGTCGCGCGAAGCATATCTATCGAGGCAGTTGCCATAGATTTGCGATGCTCGTAAGGGTGCGGAATCTGCTTGGACTCTCCATAACCCAAATAATCGGGCGCAGAAATCACATAGCCAATAGAAGAATAAAGCGGTGGCAATAGACCTGCTTCTGCATTGGCAGGAAAATTAGAAGGGGCTTCACTTTCCCCTGCAAGTGTGCCATGCTGGTAAGAAAGTAAGGCTACTTTGTCAGTTGTGGTAGGCACAAGTATCGCGCCCGAAGCCTGTATGTCATTGTTATTCACGTCTTTGGTCTTGTAAACAATCTTATAAACCTTGACAGGAAACTTGGTAAGCGCAGAAGTGAGTGGGTTATTTAGACGCGCATCTATTGCTGCTTTGCTCAGTTCTGTGATTTGCGTGGCACTTACAAAGTATTGTGGTGCGGGCTGCTCGCTATTTTTAGTACAAGAAGCCAAAAAAACTACTGCCACCCAAAATAAAACAGGCAGTTGGAAGAAAGAAAGAATCCGTTTTTTATACATAATTTTCAAATTAAATGATTTGGTGGGGAAGGCGTAGTTTTTTTCAACACTTTTCCTACGCCTTGTAATTGAGTTACTTACTGTATTTTTTATTAAATATCACAAATTGTTACGCCTTGTTTGAGAGAAGCAATCTTATCAGCGCGTTTGGGGATAAACTCCTGAGCCACAAAGCCTTTGAAGCCAGTATCTACGATTGCCTGCATGATAGAAGGATAATAAAGCTCTTGGCTCTCATCAATCTCATTGCGCCCTGGCACGCCGCCTGTGTGGTAATGCCCTATGTATTGCTGGCTCTCGCGAATCGTGCGAATGATGTCCCCTTCCATGATTTGCATATGGTAAATGTCATAAAGTAACTTAAATCGGTCAGAGCCAATCGCCTTGCAAAGTTCCACGCCCCAAGCTGTATGGTCGCATTGGTAATCTTTGTGGTCGACTTTGCTATTGAGCAACTCCATAATGATAGTTACTTTTTTACTTTCCGCTATTTTCATTATTTTCTTCAACCCTATCGCGCAGTTTTTGATGCCTTGTTCATCATCAAGCCCTTGGCGATTGCCCGAAAAACAAATGAGGTTTGGAAAGCCCGCCTTAGCCGTTTCATCAATGAGAAATTCATACATTTCCACTAATTTATCGTGATTTTCTATCCTATTCCAGCCTTTGTCAATGCCATAGCCATCGCGAATGCCCGATACAAGCCCGCACGTAAGCCCATATTTTTTGACCATTGCAAAGTCAGGTGGGTCAAGCAACTCGATGGATTGCAAGCCAATTTTTTTAGCTGATTTACAGAAATCCTCGAAAGGAATGTCCCCATAGCACCAGCGACAAACAGAGTGGTTTATCTTGCCTTTGAGTGCGGCACTTTCTAACTGATTGTCCGCTGCTATCAGCCTGTTAGACAGTGCATTAGCAGTAACAGTAACCACTGCCCCACCTGCTATTTTTTTTAATGTTTCGCGTCTTTTCATATTTAATAAATAATTTAATTTAATTTTAGTTTTGCTATTGGTTTTAAGCCTGCTTGAGCAATTTCTCTTGCTTATTTGGAATTTTTAAGAATATGATTCCCTTTGGATTGAATCCAGTAAAAAGTTTGTCCTTTTGCTTTTATTTTATTGAGTTCAGGAGCTTGGCTATTCAGCCAATTTTTTAACCATTGTAATTTTTTCAGAACCACTCCTACTTCGCTGGTATCAGCCGAATGTACTTCTATAAAAAAAGCCTCTCCTTTGTATCCAAAAACATAATCCCACCTACTTTCATTAGGATAATATTTTGCTACACAAGCATCAATATCTACACTCCCCTCACATTTTTTGGGGTCAGCAAGCTCGACCTTATTACTATATTTCCCTAAGCCTTTTAATCCTTCTTCAAAACAGTTGCTGACCTCCGTAGTTTCCTCTATCACTGCTTTAAAAGATTTTAATTTAGGCGTTTTTTCTTTTTTCTTATCCCTCATAACTTACTGATTTTGAAACAATATCCAAGGCTCTCGAAGCAAAAGAAGATAAGCCTCCCCACTCAGCAATAGCAATGTCTTCACTACTGGCATCTAAGGAAGAAATATCTTTGATGGAGGATTTATTCCCTTTTCTATCAAAATAATAGGTATTTAATTGTTTGTTTTTCAATAAGTTACTAAATGTAGAGGTAAAAGATGCACTTTTCTTTACCTCAAATAATTCATACAGGGCATCTACACCTGTATTGGCTTTTTTGATGGAATTTAATGCCCAAGTAAACTCCAAGAAAATAGGTGAATGAGTAGAAATAATCACTTTGTAATTACGAGAAAGTAAGTCTATGATTTGTAATAAAACTGATTTGATAGCTTGCGGGTGCAAGCCCATTTCAGGCTCCTCTATAATCACATATTTGATACTATTTTTGGTGGTTTTTTTTGATGCAGGGCAAAGCCAATAAAAACTAAGCAACAAAGGCATAAACTCCTTTTGTCCTGCACTCCAAGACATAAAAGGGATACTCATATTATCAATATTCAACTTAAATCTTTTTTTGACTGATTTCTCTAAGATGATTTTGCCTTCATGGAATATACTTGTGCTAAACGATTCGCGCAAAGGCTCTTTCAATCGCTGTGAAAGTGGAAAAATTATATCCTGTTTTTTGTCTAAACCATTTTCTAAAAGCTGACGCAAGGTTTCACTAAAATTCCTCAATACATAAGGTACTGCATCTTCATAATCAGTAAAAAAACGTGGGAAACCATTTTGTAAACAAACCACTCGCTGGGCTGGCACGTAAAAAAGCATTTCTTCAGCATCTTTCAACTCTTTCCCTTTGCCCCTGCTTGGCAGTAAATCATTTTTGGTAAATAATTTATCGTCAAATTTGATAGAAGTTTCTTCATTCCAAATGGCAGACATTCCTTCTCCAAAAAATCTATCTAAAATAGTATCTGCTTCATTTCCCCAAACATAACCATATTGCGCCAAGGTCTTGCGAATATGCGACTTATCTATCATCAATTTTATTAATTGTAATAAAATACTCTTCCCAGTTGCTTGTGAGCCAACAAACAAAGTCAAATCTGCAAAGGTAATAGTTGCATCTCGGATAGGTCCTAAAGAATTTATTTTGATAGTATCCATATAATGATTTAACATAACAAACCTTACAAATTTAAGCAAAAGAATTTTCTCTATCATCAATTCAGCATAAATTCCATGACTAATTTCATTAATTTTCACGAATTGAATGTAAATTTGTAAAATCAAATTACGTAACAAAATGAAATTAGCTATGGTAAATTATAAACTAAACCTTTTATTATTGCCTCTTGTCTTTTTGATGCTTTCCTGTGGGCAGGCAGACCGCCAGCGCAATCGCGACGATTTCAAAAAAGAAATGAAAGCAAAAAAACTCAAAAGACTCACTGATGGACAAATCCAAGTTGCCGCTTTTGAGGAAGCCAAAAATATTACCACGCGCTTAGAAGGAATTTTGATAAGCCAAATAGACAGCAATAGCTTTGACTGTGAGGACTTTAAGAATATCCAGTTCCAAAATGAAACCTTAGTCAGCTTCAAATTGTACTGTCAGAAGGCGCAAGAAATGAATGAAAAAGAAAGGCAAATTTGGGACGCTTACCAAACCAATATCAACCAGAAACTGCCCATTGGCGATAATTTACAAAAATTAGGCGAAACCGAATTCCTTTATTCTGCGCCATTGTATATCAAAAATACGTACAGAGGCTTGTGGAGTGTGGTTTTGAGCAAAAAAGAAATTATACGAAATATGTAGGAAAAAATAAGCTACATTCGCTTTTAAAAAAATAAATACGGTTCTCTGACAATTTTTGTGGAAACACATTTAAGGGTTAGTTCACTCTCTTAATTCGGTTTCAACAAATATTTCGTTCTTTGGGATTAGTAGCTCCCCTCGCTAAAGCGAGGGGTTATCTTTAACTACGCCTTTTAAGCCGCAATGGAATTGGCGTGGAACTACTCATCGAGCAAGGAACGGTTTATTCTTGAATGTCAATAAAGAGGGTGTTATAGACTGATAATCATTATGTTAAATAAATATAACTCCTCGCTTTATGCCCACCGTTTTAACGGGCGCACTGCAAGTGTGGGAACTCACTAAAAAAGAAAACTTTTAATTAATGAAACTCAATAAACAGAATACACATGAAATATTTTAACTTAGTATTTGTCATTTTATTTTTGACAGCTTGTGAGTCAGGCACAAGCCAAAGCACACAAAAGTCAGTAGCTAAAAAGCTGGAAATCAATGACTTTGAAAAGCAGATGGCTTCCGTATCCAATATCCAACTGGTAGATGTGCGTAGCCCCGAAGAGTACAGTGCCAATCACTTAGCAGGTGCGCTAAACATTGATTACAATGGTGATGCCTTCGAAACCATGCTTTTGAGTTTGGACAAAAACAAGCCAACTTTCGTGTATTGCCTTTCAGGTGGGCGCAGTGCTTCTGCTGCCAAAGCATTGATAAACAAGGGTTTCAAGGAAATTTATGACATGAAAGGTGGCATGGTAGCATGGAAAGCAGGCAACAAATCCTACGAAGCCATCACCAAAAAAGCAGGCATGAGTCAGGCAGATTTTGAGGCGCAATTAGCTACGGACAAACTGGTGCTGGTAGATTTTAATGCCAAGTGGTGCGCGCCCTGCCAAAAAATGTTGCCCATGGTTACAAAACTTGCCGAAACTTATAAAGATAAATTGGTGCTAATGAAAATTGATTTTGATGAAAATGAAGATTTGGTCAAAGCCCTGAATGTGAGTGAGATACCGTTACTACTTATTTATAAAAACGGAAAAGTAATTTGGCAGAAAATAGGCTTGACTGAGCAAAGTGAATTGGAAAAAATCATTGGAGAAAACTAATTTTTTGCATTTATAAATCTATGAACCAAATCGTTATGAATACGAATAATCAAACACCAAATAAGTTTTTAGCCATCTTAAACTGCCAATGTCCGCGATGTCGCGAAGGGAAAATATTTTCACATTCTGCATTTAACATGGGCAAATTTGCTAAAATGAACGATAGATGCCCCGCGTGCAATTTGAAGTTTGAGAAAGAACCAGGCTTTTTTGTGGGTGCGATGTATTTTGGTTATGCCATCAGTATCGCCTCTTTTGTAAGTGTTGCGGTTGCTATTGTAGTGCTGAGTACCATTTTTAAGTTCCAGACAAGCACCACTTTGTACGTTGTTAGTATCATTACCGCTACTTTATTGCTCGCCCCTTCCAATTTTCGCTATTCAAGAGTGCTAATGATTCACCTTTTTGGTGGCAAGCAGGCAGAATATGACCCCAATGCCGCCCAAATTTCAACTACTCACTGATGAAAATAGGATTATACGCTGGCAGCCTCCGCCCCGAAGAAGGAGGAGGATATACCATTGAAAGAGAGATAATTAGCTCTATTAGCAAGTTCAAAGAACAGACCACGCACGAGTTTGTTCTTTTTTCTTGGTTTGACCTGCCCGCCTTGCGAAAAGAAGGGTTTGAGGTCAGAAATATCAATACAAGTTTCCCTGACAGGCTCGTTTATAAGCTACAAAAAGCAATGAATCGCACTTTTTCTCCAAAAAAGGGCAATTTTACGCTGAAAAGCCCTTTACAAAAACTGATTTTACAAGAAAAGATTGATGTAATGTTTTACCTTTCTCCTTGGGAAAATTTTTTCTTAGATATTCCTTATTTGACGATGGTTTGGGACTTGCAGCACCGATTGCAGCCCTATTTTCCCGAAGTCAGCGCAAATGGCGAGTGGGAAAAACGTGAAAAATATTACAAGGAAAATCTGCCCAAAGCCAGTAGAATTATCATAGGAAATGAGGCGGGCAGGAACGAAATCCATCAGTTTTATGCTATTCCAAAGGAGAGAATTGCCCTTTTACCTCATCCTACGCCCACTTTTGCCTTAGAGAACGCCAGCATCAAGCACCAACTGCCACCAAACTTTGCGCCACAAAGACCTTATTTGTTTTATCCCGCACAGTTTTGGGCGCACAAAAATCATATTGGTTTGCTCAAAGCCTTGCTATTATTGAAAGAAAATTTCCAAACAGCATTGGACTTGGTTTTTGTAGGTTCAGACAAAGGCAATAAGCGATTTATTCAGCAGCAAGTCAGCAAGTTAGGCTTGGAAAATCAAGTTCATTTTTTAGGTTTTGTTGCCACAGAGGAGTTGATAGCACTTTACCAAAATGCCTTTGCGCTTGCTTATGTAACCTATTTTGGACCTGAAAACCTCCCACCTTTGGAGGCGTTTGCGCTGGGCTGTCCCGTAGTGGCGAGTCGCGTGCATGGCGCAGAAGAACAAATGGGGAATGCCGCCATTTTGGTCAATCCCTCTGATAATCAGTCTATTGCAGAAGGAATTTTTAGCTTGACAGCGAATGAAAACTTACGCCAAGAACTGATAGAAAATGGAAAAAAAATAGCGCAGGCACGCGCAGGCGAGGGATTTGTGCGCCAGTTTTTTAAAATGCTTGACGAATTTGCGCCCTATCGAGATTGTTGGGGGTAGTTTTTAGCCCATTTTTTGCTTTAATTCTTCTACAATCCAAAAAACAGCAGGACAAATGGCGGCATTTTTTTGGGTCAAATCCAGTATTTGCACCATACGTTTGCGATTCGTATGCGGGTATTCGCGGCAGGCGGTAGGTCGCGAGGCATAGACCGTACAGTAATTTTCGGAATCTAAAAATGGGCAGGGCGCGACATTTAGCACATAATCCTTGTCCTCGTCTATGTGTAAATAGTTGGCTATAAAGTCCGAAGGTCTGATTTTCAAGAACTTAGACAGGCGTTCTATGTCCCTTTCATAAAAAATGGGGCTGGTAGTTTTGCAGCAATTTGCACACGTAAGGCAGTCCATTTGCTCAAAAGCCTCCTCATGCAATTCGTGAAAAGCGTCATCTAAGTTTTTGGGCTTTTTGCGTTTTAGTTTATCAAAAAACTGTTTTGTAGCAGGGGCAACTTTTTTTGCCTCCTCTTCTATATTTTCTGGATTAAGCATTTGTTAAAAAAAATGAGTACATAAACGGATAATAAATAACTTATTTTTAAGGTTTTAAGCGATATTCGTGTGCTATGCAATTTTTTTTCCCTATATTGACGACCAATATAGCCTATTCATTCAAATAATCCAATAACAATGTCAAATAAAATGGCTGATTCGAACAATAAACCAGTAAGTCATTCACGCACCACGATTACGGAGCTAATGTTGCCGACGCACCCTAATATCGACAACAAAATCATTGGCGAGGTATTGCTTGCCCTGATGAGCAAGGCGGCTTTTGCCTGCGCGACGCGGCACACCAGTAATTTTTGTGTGATAGTTTCGATAGACGACATTGAATTTGTGCAACCAATAGAGGTAGGCGAGATAGTAAACTCAAAAGCCTCAGTGAATTACGTAGGCAATACTTCCATCGTGATAGGCGTACGCGTCGAATCCGAAAATCTGAAATCAGGCTTGGTAAAGCACACAGGCTCAGGTTACTTTACGATGGTTGCCAAAAATGAGGAAGGCAGACCTACCAGCGCACCTGGCTTAGTGCTTGAAAATGAGGACGATATAAGAAGATTTTTGGCGGCAATGGCGCGAAAAGAAGTAAAGCTACTGGGCAAGGTACAATTTACCGAAAAAATCAAAAAAATAAACGTTTTTGAGGACATCAAAAAATTGAAAAAAGAAAGGTGCGAAATTGGTTTTGAATGGTAAAATTAAATCTTTTTTGATAGAACGAATATCTTATCTGTTTCGTTTATAAAGTTGTTAGCAGCAAGCCTAAAATGAAACCACTATGAAAAAAAATATTCTGACTAAAATACTGACACATTCTAAAAATACAAAGACTATTCTTAGTGCCAGAAAATATAATGAAGACGACACTCATTATGTTGGCTATATTGTAGATTTTAATGACACAGTATTTGTGATGCAACAAGTTTCAACTTATGGACTTCACGATGGACTTTTAATTGAAACTTTAGACAATATAGAAAAATTTGAAATGGACGAGTATGAAAAGTCTTATCAGTATCTTTTTGACAATGCAGATAAAATAACAAAACAAACCATTTCTAATTTGACCTTACCCAAGGGCGATAATTGGAAATTTGATTTGCTTAAAACATTGTTCACAGAAAAAAAGATTATAACAATACAGTTGAGTAGCGACAATATTATTGTAACAGGTTTTATACTTGACTTTGACGAAACATATTTGCAATTCAATGCAATTAGTTCAATTGGTGAAGACCAAGGAGAAGTAATTTATAAATTAG
Source organism: Cytophagales bacterium (assembly GCA_013298985.1). Taxonomy (GTDB): domain Bacteria; phylum Bacteroidota; class Bacteroidia; order Cytophagales; family Thermoflexibacteraceae; genus Thermoflexibacter. Next base: position 5,708 of record JAAFJS010000122.1, on the reverse strand, counting down.
CAGACATCTCTGCGTTTACAATTGATGAATTAGAAAGTAGAAAACGAAAAACATTTACTGACTGGCGACAAAAAGCCTGAGAGCCAATATAGGTTTAGCGAAGCGGGGCAAGGTGCTAAATTGAAGGTCGCACCCATTGAATCGCAGCGGCGAACCGTCGCAACGGCGAACCGTTTTTGAATATTTATTGGGGCAATGTGCTAAATTGGGGCGAGGCAACCTTTGCTTCTGTGCTGGGTTTTCCCGCCTTCGCCAAATGAAATAGCCAAACAAGTGTATCTTTGTAGTAAGAAAATAATAAAAAAACAATGCAATTCGCAGATATAACAAATGACATAGCTTTTCGCAAAATCTTCGGAAACGAAGCCAAAACAGAAATTTTGATTTCTTTTCTGAATGCTGTATTGAAATTGGAGGGTATAAAGCAAATTACTTGGGTTGAAATTCTCAATCCCTACCAATTACCACGCATTGCAGGCTCAAAAGCCACGATTTTAGATGTACGAGCAAAAGACAAAGCAGGAAATTCTTACATTATCGAAATGCAGGTTACGGACAAAAAAGGACTTGACAAACGCATTACTTTTTACAGTGCGAAAGGTTATGCTTCACAATTAGACGCAAGCGAAAATTATTACAAACTCAAACCTGTAATTTTTATTGGTATTTTGAACTTTGAGTATATGCAAAACCCAAACTATTTATCAAGACACTTGATTTTGGATGCAGAAACCCAAGAACATAAATTGAAAGATTTGGAGTTTTCTTTTATTGAATTACCAAAATTCAATAAAACAGAACAAGAACTTACTACTTTGGTAGAAAAATGGATTTTCTTTATCAAAAATGCAGAAAATCTTACTGTAATTCCTAAAAATTTAGATGATGAAGGGCTTGAAATTGCCTATCAAGAAGCAGACCGTCATACTTGGACAAAAGAGGAATTGGAAGAATACGAATATGCTCGTATGAGAGAAACAGATGAAATCGCAAGAGAATTGCTTGTGGAGGAAAAAGCAAAAATGCAAGAAAAACTTGATATTGCAAAAAAAATGATTTTAGCAGGCTCAGAAGATGATTTTATTTACCAAATAACAAATCTGACAGTTGAGCAAATAGAACAACTGCGTAGAGTAATAAGTAGTTCATAGATTTAGCTTATATTTGATTGTATTAGGCTTTAATAATTTATAAAAAAATGATTACCAATTAGTTATAAAAAATAGAATAATATAGTTTAATATATCTAAAGCTGTGCTTAACATTGTAACGGTTCGCTGTTGCGATTATGAAAAAGGGAGCAGAAGTGCGAACATGAAAACTTTTGTGCTTTTAATTTTCGCTCTTCATTTTTCTTAACACTTTTCAAAAATTTATCTGTATGTTTGACCGCATTTTTAATATTTTGAAGGCTGAACTGGGTGATGCTTTTCAATCACAGACTGAAAAAATTTCCAAAGAAGACTGGGAATTGTATGAGCAACATCAAAAAAGCAAGAAAAAGCAAGAAGACCAAACCTTCGAGCAAGAGTTTGATAATCAGTTCAATCAGCAGACTTCTTGGCAACAGCAACAAGAGGAAAGGCAGTATTATGCCGCGCTGGAACTGCCCGCAGGTGCAACCTTCGAGGAGGTAAAGGCTGCCTACAAAAGATTGATTAAGCAGTATCACCCTGACCGTTTTCATAACGATATAGAAAAACACAAAGCCGCAGTCGAAATTTCTCAAAAATTGAATATTGCGTATAGTTATTTTGAAAAAAAATTTGGCAAATAATAATCAAATAATTGAATGGATTTTTGGAATAAGTTGGTGCAGTCTGTCCGAGCAATGCTTGGCTACAAAATAGAACAACAAGAAGACCCAGTAAAACTTACTGAGCAGAGTATCAGGGAGTTAAAAACCGATTTGAGTGAAAGCCTCAAAAGTCTGGCAGAGGCAAAGGCGGGTTTTATCCGTTCGAAAAGAGAGGCTGACGCGCAACAAAAGATGGCGAATGATTATGAGCAAAAGGCTATATTGCTTTTAGAAAGGGCAAGAAATGGAGAAATAGACTCTCAGGCGGCTGATAATCTCGCTTTGCAGGTCTTAGCAAAAAAGGAAGAAATCGTAAAGCGTGTGAACGCAGGCGCAAACGGTTTGACTTACCTGGAAGGATTAGTTAGGCAGCTCGAAAGCCAAACAGTGAAAATCAAAACCCAAATAGAAACATGGGAAAATGAGCTTCGCACCCTCAAAGCGCGCGCAAGAATCAGCGAAGCAAGCAAGTCGCTACACGAAAAACTTTCTCGATTTGATGCGGGCGGAACGGCAAATCTATTGGAAACTATCAAGGAGAAAACCATTGAGCAAGAGGCTCTTGCAGAGTCGTATGCGTACATGGCAAGCGGAAAAACAAGCTGGGAAAATGAGGTAGATAAGATTTTGGGACTGGATAAGCCTTCGACCAATCCGCAACTCAAAGATGCACTCAACCAACTCAAACAGAATGTTAATTCGGCAGACTACAAGCCTGTGCAGCAGCCACCAGTCATCAGTCAGCCCAAAAACGTGCCGCCACCAAGTAATTTACTCTCTGAGTTGGAAAAGCTGAAATCAAAACTCAAAGATTAGGAAAGGTGGTAAGTTGATTTTTTAAGATATTCTTTTTTTATTTTTCAAAAATCTGAAAGTCAGTTTTCTTGCCTAACTCTTTGATAACTTCTTGACTGACAGGAAATTGTGATGCTTTTGTATCCTTTTGCCAAAACTGAATGTCATTTGGAATCAAGTCCTGCTGATAATAATTCATCGTCCCTACCCAAGAGGCAAGGTATTCCTCCTCTGTTACTAACTGAATATCAGAGATAAAATGCTCAATCCAAACCTCATTTTCATAGTCATCTTCTGATTCAGCTTCGTCTATGTGGTTATTTTGGGAATACAAAAGGTGATAAGTCAAAAAATAGCTACCTGCTTGTTTTTCAAAGGTTTGTACTTCTTTGTACTGACTATACACATTGTATAAAATGCTTTTTTCGCGCAGGGAATCATAGCTTTCTGCAAAGTGAACAAAAACGGGGGAATACTGCATTTCTATTTTTCGCACCGCAAAGTCGCCATCACTTACATAAATCGCCCCCTCGCAGGCAATGTAGGGCTGTTTGTCCGTAGAAAAGCTAATTTTATATAAATATTCTTTGCCAAACTGATTGTATTCCAAGGCTTTGAGTTCGAACTTGCCCAAGTTCTCCATCTTAAAAAGTATACCGCGCTGCCCAATCCAATCGTGGTTATTTTTGAGGGTAATGTCTATGATGGGCGCATTTTTCTTGAACTTGGAAAAGTCTAAACTTGACCTTAACTGATTGACTTTGAGCATTTTTTCGTTATCAGGTGTGAAGCCATCTTTCCAAAAAGCAGAAATATTGGCTTCGGTAAGGCGGCTATAACTCCCTGTATCTTTGGCAATTTCTCGGTATAAGTAGTTGTAAGAGAAATGCTTACTGGTATAGTTCTTATCCAAATTTTCAATCACTTTTTTCAAAATACTCAAAGAAGTTTCCTCGCGTTTGCCATCTATAGTGATAGGTTTGAGTTGGTAAATGTCTTCTTCCATGTAGATAGTTAAGTTATTGATATTCTTTGGTTTAGCAGGGTTTACCAAGTATTCAAAACTTTTGTAACCTACAAATGAAAAGCGCAATGTCTGCGAAAGTTCACTGAGGTAATATAAGGAAAGTACAAAATTTCCTTCCTTGTCCGTCATGCCTAAGTTTCCTCTTGATTCCTTGTTTATGATATGCACAAAGGGAATGGGCTGATTGGTTTTTTTGTCCAGCACCTTGCCCGAAATATCGATTGTCTTTATGCTTTTTTGTGCAAAAACAGAAAAGCAACTACTTAATAATAAGAGTATTAGCAATATTTTTTTCATAAGAAATTATTTTTAGATTTCAGTTTTTTTACTCCAATTTCAGAAAAACACCTCTATTTTCCATTTCATCGGCATAGATTTCACTCATTTTCCATTTTTTATCTTTGTTTTCTGAAAAACGAATCTTAAAAAGGGGCTGCAATCGGTTATTGAAGTAAAAAACCTTTTTTTGAGATGTTTCGCAGAGGAAAGACCTCGCGCCCATAGGCATAAGGCGTACCCAGTCATTTTCTCCTCTTTTTAAGTACAAAGTCTGGTTTTGGAGGACAATAGACCTCCCTTTTTCATAATCGCCCACAAAGCGTTGGAGTTGGTCAGTAGTCATTGACGTTTTGGTGTTAAGCGTCATCAGATTACGCTGAAAATCAATGAATTGCTTGACATTATAGTCTGGTTCATCACGTATTTTGTCTTTGAGGGCTTGGAGGTGGGCAAAGCGCACAAGTGTATCACTGCGACACAAGCTGTTAGGAACAAAGCCTCTGCCAAGCCAAGTAGTATCAGAACCAAGCATAAGTAGCTGACTTTCAGGTAAATGTAGTTCTAAACTACCAATAATCGCCTTATCGCTGGCTAAGTAGTAAAAACTTTCGGAACTTCCATTTCCAAAGACAAATTCCAAACGATTGACAGGCGCATACGGCATGGTGGTTATTCCCGCCGTTGTGTCGCCAATGATTTTTACATTTTCACCATATTTTTTGAGTGTGTGAATGAGCAATTCGGCATACGCAGATGTATTTTGGCTGGTAAGCAGATAAATATTCTTTTTTCCGAGAAATAAGTCTGTTTTTTGAGTTTTGAGGGTAGAAATTTGTGTTTTTCGTACAAGATTTGTCTTAGAAATAGGCGTTTTTTGTGATAAAAGCGCAATTTCGGTATTTTTAGGCACAAAAAAAGAAGCAAAAGCAACCAGTGCTTCAGGTTGCCCACCTACAAATTGGCTCAAGTCAATGAGCAAATAATCTGTATTTTTGAAAAACTGAACGGCATTTTTTAGGTTTTGGATTGCTTCTTCGTGGTCATGGAAAGCATTGATTCGCAAGTAGCCAATTCCTCCTTCGAGCATTTGCGCGCTGAGAAGTCCATAGTTTTGGGCAGCATACCATTGTTTTTCCTTGGCGGCTAAGGTTTTATCTATGTGTTTTTGGTAGGCTTTGTCCTGCAAGGAAGGGAATATTTTGTAAATCCATTTTTTCTTGATTTGATTGTCTATTTTGACCACTTCCACAAATTTGGATTGGATTTGTAAACTTTTGTCTTTGCTGAGGCGAAACAAATCTTGATTGAGCAGGAAAGCAAGTTCCTCGTCATAGTACGCACTGCGGTAGTGGCGATTCTCGAAGTAGTGCCAAAGGCTATCGGCAATTTTACTGCCCTGATTTTCATGCACATAGCGATTGCGAATGAGCTTGCAAAGGCGTTCGACGATTTCTCGTTGTTCATCTTTGTCTAACTTAAATGCTTGGGCAGAAGCATGATAAGTGAAAAGACAAAAAATAAAGACGTGGATAACAGTTTTTGGAAAGGTACGCATCGATTTAGTAATTTAAACTATCAATATAGTTATTTAACGGTTAAAATCGTTAAAAGGTTTGAAATCATAGTATAAATTTTTATAGATATTTTCTGGGTAAAAAACTTTGGACTTATACAGTTTTTTACTGCAAAATGGTTGTCCTCAATGGGGTTTTATGATGTAACATTCGTGCTATGAATTATTATAGTGGCTTCCTCCAGTTCCACTGCGGCGCAAGCGAGGGGTTATCTTTAACTACGCCTTTATTGGTT
>JAAFJS010000121.1 GCA_013298985.1 Cytophagales bacterium | reverse complement strand
TGATAAAACCAAACTGATAGACATTGCTTCCTCTGCTTATTTTTTCAAAGATACCAGCCATAAACTGACTATCCAAGAAGTTTCTGCCCCTACTTTTCAAGCTCAGTTCCAACAAACTAAGCAATCCATTCCCGATTTTGGGGTGAACTCGCACCCTGTTTGGTGTAGGATTACAGTCAAAAATTTGACTAATGAAAAATGTTTTTTGTCTATTCGCAATGCACTTCTTGATACTTTAACACTCTATAAACCAACAGATTCTACTTTTTCTATCGTACAGACAGGCTCGACTATGCCATCTTCTGCACGCGAAGTTTCCACCAATATCTTTGTGTTGGAGCTATCTGACCAGCCCGAAACGAAGACCTTTTTCTTTCGTGTCATCACGAGCCGCAACTTGGTATTACCCATGCGAGTAGGGCATAAAGACCAAATCTGGCTGATGATTATGAACCATTATTGGATTGATGCACTGTTTTTTGGTTTGTTGACAGCACTCATTCTTTTTAATCTTTTTATCTATATTTCTTCCCGTAGTATTGCGTATCTGTACTATGTAGTTTTTGTAGCGGGGGTGTGTATTAATGCTTTTGACTATATGGGTTATACTTCACTTTTTATACCTTCTTTGCGGCATTTTTCCAGTAGTTATGTGCTTTTTAATACCCTGATAGGTATTTTGGCTTCCATCTTGTTTTCTATGTCCTTTCTTGATACAGCCAGACATACACCGCGTCTGCATCTGATTTTAAAACTTTTTTTGGGTCTTTTTGCTGTATTAATCTTGCTGGATTTGACCCAGTTTATGCCCAAGTATCTGTTGATTCGTAGTTTTAATTTTTTGATTCTTTTTTTTACTTTTTTTACATTCTATGCAGGCGTACAGGTTTACCGCCAAAAATATCTTCCTGCACTTTATTATATTTTGTCGTGTAGCCTTATGCTGCTGTCTATTACCTCTCTTGTGCTGGTTGTCTTCAATCTGCTACCTCCGCTACCCATTCTCCCTTATCAGTTACAGATAGGCACGACTTGGCAGATGTTATTTCTTTCCTTTGCACTTTCACAACGTGCTGTCTTTTTTGAAAAGGGAAAGATGCAGCTACAAGCCAAGCTACTATCAGATTTACAAGAAAAAGAGCGCACTATCAGCGAGCAAAACGCACAGTTGGAGGCAAAAGTGATGGAAAGAACACAGGAAATTCAAGTCAAACAAGACGAGATTATAGCTCAAAATGAGGAACTTAGCTCACAGCAAGAAGAAACCCTGAACCAACAAAAGATAATCGAGGAAAAAAATAAAACGCTGACGCTGATGAATAAAAAAATGGCAGCAAATGAGGCAGTGTTGCGAAAAGCATATCAAAAAATCACAGACAACCAAAAAGAAATTGCCAATAAAAATGAAGAATTAAAAAAATACAGTGAAAATCTGGAAGAACAAATCCAAGAACGAACTCAGCAAATCACGCAAACCAATGCCGAGTTGGTCAAACAAAACAGCCAGTTAGAGCAGTTTGCCTTCATTACAGCGCATAATCTGCGCGCGCCCGTAGCTCGTTTGCTTGGGCTTGCCAGTATTTTAGATACCAAAAATATACAAAATCCTGACAATGCCTTTGTGGTGGAAAAAATGGTTTTTGTTTCGTATGAATTGGAAACGGTCATCAAGGACTTAAATGTGATTTTGGAAATCAAAAAAGGCATCAACGAGATAGTCGAAAAAGTAAAATTTAGTGAAAAACTGAGCAAGGTGAGTGCCATTCTCCAACATCAAATCGCAGAAAGTAATGCAAAAATAGAAGCTGATTTTTCAGAAGCAGATGATATTCAGTCTGTTAGCCCGTACTTAGAAAGCATTATTTACAATCTGGTGAGCAATGCCATCAAGTATCGGTCGAGCAAACGCACCCCTCTGATACGCCTAAAAACGGAAATTAAAGCAGACAAAATTTTGCTCACTATTACCGACAATGGCTTGGGTATGAATCTGTCAGAACACAAAACCAAAATTTTTGGACTTTACAAGCGTTTTCACGACCATGTAGAGGGCAAGGGGTTAGGGCTTTACCTCATCAAAACCCAAGCAGAATCACTGGGCGGAGGCGTTACCGTAGAAAGCACGCTGGGCGAAGGCACAACTTTTTATGTATCCTTGAATATCAACCACTTGGGTTAATAAATTACACATATTTTCAAATCAAAAATTTTTCCTTAATCACAGAAACTGTACTTAATAACTTTTCGGAAGTCAGCCCTTCACCAATCGCCTTGAAACTCCAATTTTTCTCCTCTTTATATAGTTTTCCCAACACCATAGCCACTTTTCCTGCAAATTCTTTTTGAGCAGAAATATTGTACTGACCAAATAGCTGTTGAACTTTTTGTGCTTCCCCACTGTAAATGCGGACATTGGAATACGGGATATGGGCAAAATCTTGGCGGTTGGCACTGACCAAAAAGAAAACCAACTGCTGGATATTGGGGTTTAGCTTGGCAAAATCTATCGTAATTACCTCATTGTCGTCCTCATCAGCGCCTCTCTTTTTGTCGCCAGTCGTATCGTCGCCGCTATGGTAAACTGCGCCGTCAGAGGAGAGTAACTTGGCAGGATAAATCAAATCTGCCATGTCTTGCTTGTCATTGAAAATCGCCACGCAAATATCCAAATTTACGTCTTCCCAGTTGGGCAACAAACCAAAAAATTTCTTTTGAGCAATCGCACTCCAATTAACACCAACATTCACTTTATCAGGCTGTTGTATTGCATTTTCACGAACCAGTATTATTTTGTTTTTTTCTAACATCTTGCGAAATGGGGGGTTATTATCGCTTGCTTTTGGCAATAGTACAAAAGTAAGAAAATTTATGATTAGAATAATTTATTCATCTGTTTTCCATATTTTTGTTTTGTATGCTTATAATATATTAAATTTGTATAATGAGTTTTTTTGATTTCAAGTTAGATTCCTACTTTTTAACACACGCAAAATATGAAAACTTTAAAAATATTTCTTTTCCTATTCCTATTCCTGCTCCTCTCCATCACTGAGCATGAAGCACTTGCACAAATATTTAGAAATGATACAACACGAGAAGGAAGGCAAGGTACAAACAATACCACGCAAGGCTCTTGGCGCGACCGAGTGCGCTTAGGCGGCAACTTTGGGGTGCAGTTTGGCAATGTAACTTTCATTGATATTTCGCCTTTGGTGCTTTATCAAGTTACAGAACGCGCACAGATTGGCGTAGGGGCTACTTATCAGTACATTAGATTTAATTTTGCTAATCTTAGAAATACGACAGGTAATTCTATTTTTGGTGGGCGAACCTTTCTTCGTTATTTCCTTTTTCCTGGCATTTTTGCACAGGGAGAATATGAAATGTTAAACACCAGATACTATGACCCACTGGCAAATGAAATACGTCGCGCTTGGATTCCTGCGGGCTTTGTGGGCGGAGGTTACAGTCAGCAGGTGGGCGGAAGGTCTGCACTAAATGTTACTATTTTGTACAATTTGCTCTATGAGCAGTATAAATCACGAAGTGTGTATGCCAGCCCACTGGTTGTGAGAATGGGGATTACCCTATAAATAAATTATTTGTAATACCAAAATATTCCTTAACTTTGTAGCCAAATTGATTCTTTTTAACAAATGAGTGCAGAGAAATATAGTATTCTCTATATTGATGACGAAGTGGTAAACCTAAATGTATTCAAAGCTACATTCAGACGCGACTACCATATCCATACCGCAAGTAGCGCAGTAGAGGGTGTGAGTATATTGCAATCTACGCCCATAGACCTCATCATTACAGACCAGCGTATGCCCAAGATGACAGGGGTGGAGTTTCTGAAATGGTGCAAGATAGAATACCCTGATACACTGCGGATTATACTCACAGGATTTAGTGATACAGACGCAATTATTACAGCAATTAACGAATGTGATATTTATCGCTATATTGCCAAGCCTTGGGACGGCGAAGAAATGAGGCTTACCCTCAAAAAAGCATTTGAAGCCTATCAATTAAAGCGCGATAACCGCAAATTGATAGCAGACCTCAAAGAAGCCAAAGAGTCTTTGGAGCAAAAAGTAATACAACGCACCGCCGAAGTAACGCTACAAAAAGAAGAAATTGAGAGAAAAAATAATACCTTAGAAAGCCAAAATCACCAACTCCAAGACCTTGATAATGAAAGAAATAACATTATCAGCATGATAGTTCACGACCTTCAGTCCCCCGTCAATCGCATCAATGGACTGGTAGAGCTGTTTATGATAGAAAATCAAACTTCCTTTTCTGAAAACCAAACATTTTACTTAGACCTTATCAAAAGAAATATTGCCGATGCAAGCAGGCACATCAGGAATCTGCTGGATATTAGGGCTTTAGAGAAAAACTCTGACTATCATACTCCGCTAATGAAAGTAAGCCTCACTGAGATTTTGCCCAATATGGTAGAAGGATACAAAGAACAGGCGGCAAAGAAAAAAGTCAAACTGCACTATGAAACCAATGCAGATACAGTTTATATCAATGGAAATGAGGACTATATCTCGCGTATCTTTGACAACCTGATTTCTAATGCGGTTAAGTTTTCCCCAAAAAATATGGATAGCAATATATTTGTCAAAATCAAAGAAAATGGTGAATATGTGAGCATTAGCGTCCAAGATGAAGGGCAGGGACTATCCGAAGATGATAAGAAAAACCTCTTTAAAAAATTCCAAAAATTAAGCGCAAGCCCTACCAATGGCGAATCTTCGTCAGGATTGGGACTTTCCATTGTCAAAACACTGACCGAACGCCTATTTGGAAAGGTCTGGGCAGAAAGTAAGCCAAGAAGCGGCACCACTTTTATAGTCGAGTTCCCCAAGTATTTTGGGAATTAACATCATTCACAATTTGCTAAACATCTCATTACAAATATTTTAAGTAGCTCAACTTTTTTAACTATTCTTTTAAGTTATTAGCTTCCACACTTGCAGTGCGCCCGTAAAATGGTGGGTTATAGGCTTTAACTAATTGATTATCTTTTTTTTAACACACACTTTTAAGGGTGTGAGCTAAGAACTCTTATTTTTGTTGAACTACTTATAACTATTTACTTATCAATCATCTATGTTTTCAAATCGCGGATTGACGATAGAGCTATTGGTAGAGCCAAAAGTAAAGGTAAAGCCAAACCTAATTTGGTATAAAAAATTAGTGGGTAGCTGCGAGCCGCGCAACAAAAATTCTTCTTCCGAAGCCACCTTTTTTGACAAGGAGATTTGGTCGTTGATGATAGAGGAAGTGCCTTCTACTGTTAAGTTAAAGCCCTCAAACAAGCGCAAAGACAGATTGAGGCGGGCTGTCAGGCGGTTTTGGGCGAGTACATCTAAAAAACTGCGCCCTTGCATAGTGCCATTGATAGTCCCCCAAGGCTGGGTATAAATTGCCACAATAGAAAACTGCTGGTACGGGCGAGTTTCTCTATCCAAGTCAAAAACAGTAGTTTCCAGGTAATTAAAATGCCTATAACCTGCTTGATAGCTAAATCGCAACTGCCTTTTGGTATTTTCAGAAAATGGGTAAATATTGTACTCAATCGCGGGCGCAAGCCTATGCTGTATGTCTATATTTCGGAATTCGTCATGTGTAATATCTCCAAAAACTCCTGCTGACCAGTGTTCACTCAGCGTATGGGCATAATAAGCCCAGGTTCCATAATCTTTGACAGGCACACTAATATTCAAAGAGTCCAGTTTGAACCTGTTGCGCGTATAATCGTACCAAACATCAAAAACAAATTTTGCCTTGGGCGTGATTTTATAGATGCTCAAATAGGTAGAAATATTGAGAGAACTGCGATTGCTCTCCCCTTCCACGTTTCCATCTGTGCCAATCGTAAAAATCCAATTTCTCCATTTATCCGTTTCCAATACCAAATCCTCTGAGGCACGCGTGGGGTAATCAATCTCGACCTTGTCGCGCCAGTCAGACATTAAAACAAACTTGCTTAATCCTAATTTGATATTTGATAGCAGCACTTCGCGTCTATCAGACTCTGTATCAGACATTTTTGTATTAAAGCTGGCACTATCCAGCATATTTTCAAATCTTTTTTGCCCAATAAAGCGGAGTGTAAACTTCTGCCCTGCTGCTGCGTTGGTCTGCTGCACAATCAAAATCTGCACATCTGCCTGAAATCTGTCCCTTACAAAATCAAAAAAGGTCAATTCGGAAATGATGTAATTTTGAAAACAATTTGCTTCAGTACAGTTCAAAAAAATCTTGATGCGTTCGGGCGGTTTGTCTTGCGCGTGTGTCTGTGTGTGTATAAAAAAAACAGCAAAAAATAAAAACAATGCTATATATCGCATAGTGAGGTAAAGTTTTTTGAAATTTTGTATAAAAAAGGAATACGCACTTATTTTTTTAGCAACCAAATAGTAGCATTGATTATCAGACGTTTATGGCTTCCATCTTCCTCGTCCCAGCCTTTCCAGAGCTTGTCTTTGATGTCGCCAGTGCCGTCGTCTGCGGGCGAGCTATCGCCCATCGCGACCACGCGACCGCTTCCGTAAGTCGCATACGCACACATTGCGCCTGAGTTGCCTCCTTTTTTTGCCCTGTTCTGATAAACAATACCTTTGGCGGTCTTGTTATCGGCAGGGCGCAGTTTGACGCTTGCGCCATTGCTAAACTTCAAGCTACTGACCTTGCCTGCCGCGCCATTGATAAACGCCTGCTCATCAGCCAGATTGGTCGCAGTTTCCTTCAAGTTATCCGTCGCGAATTCCAGCCCAAAAGGGTAGTTATAATTTTTGAAAAGTTCGTTCCACGCGCAAGGCGAGTCGCAGCCGTCATTGTTTCTGTCAGAGTCCGCGTGGTCAGCAATCATAAACAAGCCGCCACCATTTTTGACAAAATTGATTAGTGCCTCTTGCTCGCTTTGGCTAAAACGAATATTGGGTTCACAAATCACAAATACCTGATAATTAGTTAAATCTTGTGCATTTTTCTTGTCATTATAAGTAATTTGAGCGTAGGCAGGCAGGGTTTCTACCTCATAGCCACGCTTGACCAGCTCGATGCCCCAGGCAGAAAGCCCCCCTTTCCAAAAACTTTCGGGCGTGCTTTGCTTCACTTGCGCGGCGGCGGGCGTAGGAAAGCGTTGTGGATTAGACTGTTTGCGCCCCTTGCTCAAAGACAAGTCAAACTGGTCAGCATCAATTACCCAATCAGCATTTCCTGCGGTTTCTGCCTTGCTTGCATCAAAAAGAATCTTGGATTTTTGGGCAAAAGCAGCCAAAGAAAGTAATAAAACAAACATCAAAATCGTTAGTATTCGCATTATTTGTTAGATTTTATGAATCAAATGTAGTAAGAATATTTGTAAATGCACTACCTTTGCAAAGCATGAAAGTTCAATAAATTTCCGAATATTGTAATCTCAAAACCATTTTGTTATCAAATACATTAAAAATGAAGCAATTAGTTTCTTTCTTTCTGTCAATCACCGTATTCCTTGCGGCTTCCAGTTGCCAAACTTCTAAGCCCACCGTCGCCAAGGTAGATAAAAAAGAGCCAAACCTCATTAATGTAGGGAATAGCGCAGTTTCCATAGGAGAGTTTAAGTATGTGTATGAAAAAAACAATGCCAATGACTCTACAGCGTATTCTGAAAAAAGTGTAAGAGAATATTTAGACCTTTTTACCAATTTTAAGCTCAAAGTCGAGGAAGCAAAAAGCAAGGGCATGGACACCACCAAAGAGTTTACCAATGAGTTTGCCGAATATAAAAAACAGCTTTCTAAACCTTATCTGACTGAAAGTAAGGTTACAGAAGAATTAGTAAAAGAGGCTTACGAACGCCTCAAAGAGGAAATTCACGCCTCGCATATTCTCATTGACGCGAGCGCAGAGGCAAGCCCCGAAGACACGTTGAAAGCCTATACCAAAATTCAGGAGGCGCGCACACGTGCGCTGGCAGGCGAAGATTTTGGAAAACTTGCTGTCGAGTTTTCCCAAGACCCCTCTGCCAAGCAAAACAAAGGAGATTTGGGCTATTTTACTGCTCTCCAAATGGTTTATCAGTTTGAGGACATGGCTTTCAAAACGCCCATGAATCAGATTTCTCCTATTTTTCGCTCGCGTTTTGGGTATCATATCTTGAAAACTTATGAACGCCGTCCCTCGAACGGTGAAATAAAAATTGCACATATTTATTTGAGAGCTGACGGAAACAAAGACTCCCTACTCATACAAAATCAAGCATTGGAAATAGACAAACGCCTGCAAAATGGAGAGTCATGGGACAAACTTTGCGCGCAGTTTTCCAATGATGAAAAAAGCAAAAATAGTGGTGGCATTATCGACCAAATGTTCTCCTCTGGAATGTTGGTCAAGCCCTTAGAAGAAATTTCGTTTGGCTTGAAAGAAATAGGTGCGATATCCAAGCCCGTAAAGACAGTTTACGGCTGGCATATTATCAAACTCATTGAAAGAAAGCCACTTGCGCCGTTCAAAGACATAGAAAGTGTACTAAAACAGCGCGTTTCTAAAGATTCTCGTTCTGAACTTAACCGCACTTTTTTGGTAAAACGCATCAGAAAAGACAATAATTTTGAGGAAAACCCAAAGAACAAGCTCTACGTTTTTTCCAAAGCAGATTCATCTCTGGTCAAAGGCGTTTGGAACTTTAACCGCGCTGACGAAAATCTACCCAAAACCTTGTTTAGCATCAATAAAACGCCCTATCGAATCAAAGATTTCTTTGCTAACATAGAAAAAGAACAGCAAAACAAGCCCAATATAGCACCCACCCAATACATGGAAAATCTTTATAATCAATACGTTGAAACAGCTTTGATGGATTATGAAGAAGCACATTTGGAAGAAAAATATCCCGAATTTCGTTATTTGGTCAATGAATACCAAGAAGGAATGTTGCTCTTCAAAGTCATGGAAGAGCGCGTCTGGGGGCGTGGTGTATCGGACGTGCAAGGCTTAGAAAAGTTTTTTGAGGCAAATCGCGATAAATACAAATGGGAAAATCGCATTAGAGCAAGCATTTATACTGCTGACAGAGCGTCCATTATAGATTCCCTGAAAGCAGAGATGGGCAAGGACTATATCGAAGATGTAAAAGCCAAATTTGAGGAAACTGTTTTCAAACCCAAATCGACCACGCTGACCTCAGCCCAGTGGCAATCACTGTCCAAAATTATCGAAGTGATGAAAAAAGATTCTTCGGCGGTATTGGAAATGCGTAGTTTTTACGTGCAGGGCGAGTCCAATGGCTTGGTACAAGAACGCATAGACCTCATCAAATCTTACCTAACCAGCGTGGGCATAGCTGAAAAGAAAATCGCACAAAAAAACTTGGGCTTGGTCAAAGACACAAAGAATGCAGTATTGAGCTACATAATTTACGCCAATACTAAAAATTTGATTTTGACTAAGTTTAATCAATATAACCCACTCGCACTCCAGTTTAACGAAGGACTTTTCCAAAAAGGCGACCACAAAGGACTGGACATGGCTACTTGGGAAATTGGGACTTATACTATCAAAGAAGGCGATAAATATCACTACATCACGATTCAGGAAGTACAGCCAAACCGCCAAAAGGAACTTAGCGAAACCAAAGGGGTAGTCATCTCAGATTATCAACAGTTTTTGGAAAAAGAATTAATCAATGAATTGAAAAAGAAATACGCCATCAGCATTGACGAAAATGAAGTAAAGAAATTGATAAAAAAGTAAGTTTGGCGATATATAAGGCTTGTTTAGTGGAGGAAGTCATCATGTTTTAGCACACAGATTTTACGGATAAAACACCTATTTTCAAACTTTTATCCGTAAAAATCTGCTCAATCTGCCTTATCAGTGTGCCTAATTTGTTAAATAAACCTCCCGAAAACACGTTTATAAAATAAAACAGTAAAATTCATCTAAACAATCATACTTTAACGGTTTCACTATCACAGTGGACTGGTTTTGTTTGGTATTCCATTTTTTTTAACACTCTTTAAGCAATACTTTATGGTTAATTTTAAAAGAACTTATGTAGTTTTGCTTCCAAATAGAGTAGATAAAATAAATATAAATGCTTGTTAATCAATTTTTTGCATAAATGAACAATACAAAACTTGCCTTTGCCCATACGCGACAGTTCCCTCAAATTTTCATAGATTATGCTTGTGGTAAGCCCGAACTTGCCCCATTCAGAGGCTTGTTCCCTACCATAGAAAATTTTGAAAAACAAATAGCACTCAAACAAGACTTCCCCGCCTCGCACCGCCAAGTCCTGCACCAAGCATTGAGCAAGCAATATGTTCATATTCAGCGCAAACCGCAACTTGCCCTTGACCTTTTACAGCAGCAAAATACTTTTACGCTGACTACAGGGCATCAGCTCAATATTTTTACAGGTCCTCTTTATTTTCACTTCAAAATCATTACCGTCATCAATGCCGCCAAGCAGTTGCGCCTCCAATATCCGCAGGCGAACTTTATTCCTGTCTATTGGATGGCAAGCGAAGACCATGATTTTGAGGAGATTAGCACATTTAATTTGTTTTGGAAAAAATATAGCTGGCAAAGTGAGCAAGCAGGCGCAGTGGGTCGCTTCAACCCCAATTCACTGACAGAACTCATTGCCCAAACGCCTGAAATGGATAGCATTTTCAGAGAGGCTTACAGTCAAAACAAAACGCTGGCAGAGGCTACTCGCCACATCGTCAATGAGTTGTACGGACACGAAGGACTTTTAGTAATCGACGGAGATGACAGAGAACTCAAATCGCTTTTCAAACCAATTATTAAGAAAGAAATACTCCAACAGCCTACTATTCAGCAGATTACAAAGGCAAATGCAGACTTAGAAAAATTAGGCTACTCCGCGCAAGTGTTCCCAAGAGAAATTAATTTATTTTATTTGGACGAAAACCTACGCGAACGCATTGTCAAAGAAGAAGATACCTACAAAGTGCTAAATACGAATCTGAGTTTTTCAGCAAAAGAAATCTTGGAAATGGTAGAAAACACACCTGAAAAATTTAGCCCAAATGTAACGCTACGCCCTGTTTATCAAGAAGTTATTTTGCCAAATCTTTCCTATACAGGCGGTCCTGGCGAGTTTGCGTATTGGCTACAACTCAAAGGCGTTTTTGAGCAATTTGATGTTCCTTTTCCGATGCTGTTACCAAGAAATTTTGGATTAATTGTTTCTAAAACAATGCAAAACAAAATGGAAAAATTGGGGCTGAAAATAGAAGATTTGTTTACCAGTGCAGAAGAAGTAAAAACAAAATGGCTGGCACAAAATATCAGTGAGCCGATTGACTTGAAAGCAGAAATAGCACAAATTGAGGCTATTTTTGAGGCTATTTCCGAAAAAGCAGTAGATTTTGACAAAACATTGAAGGAATTTGTAGCGGCAATGAAGCAAAAAACAGTTGCTTCGGTAGAGCAGGTAGAAGGTAGAGTACAAAAAGCACAAAATCAACGTTTTAGCACCGAAGTCAATCAATTAATGGACGTACACAGCAAGCTGTTCCCCAATGGAGGTTTACAAGAACGAACAGACAATTTTCTAAATTTTTACCTCAATGATAAAGATTTCTTAATCAAGCTATTAAATTATTTTGACCCTTTCGATTTGCGTTTTAATGTACTATTTTGGGAATAATTAGCCCCAGAGGAACGACTGTTTTGTAGAAACTTTTTTCCTAAAAAACGGTCATGCCTAACAGCATTAAAATACAGTTTTATTGTCATTAGGCATAAATTTTTGGAAGACCTTATAGCTTTCTCATTATCAGCACAAAAGTTCCATTTCTGCGATAAAGTTTTGCCTCATTTTTGGGTGGATAGATGCTATACACGATTTCCATAGGCTCGACCACGATATTGGTATCTACTGCACTCGTCCATGCACCATCAACAGCTACTCCATCAAAAGAAATGTCTTTAAACGTTTTTTTCAGAAAAGATTTCCAGCCACGTAACGTTTTGAGTTGAGGTTTTTGGGCAGGAGCAAAGGGCGTACTCAGCATAAAATAGAGATAATAGCCAATTGTCCCCAATAATAAGCCCTTCAAATCGTGGGTTTTATGAAGTTTGAGAGGAATCTGCAAATCAATACAATGCACCATCACGCCACCTTTTTTGAGCATTTTGCCCATGTGCGTAAATACGTCGAACATTGCTTCGTGTGGAATATGCTCGATGGTGGAAACGGAGAAAATGACATCATAAAAATCTAAGGGAATAGTAGGATTATTCGAGTTTCCAACACGCTCGAAGATGTACTTTACATCGGGGTTTTTCTGAGCAAGCTCTTCGCGACTTCCCCACCTACTCCAAAGCTGTTCGCCGCTTTCTACGCCAAAATCATCAATTACATGAACTTCACAACCATAGTTTTGAGCAATGTATTGAGGCAAATCGCTGTATGCGCCGCCCACTTCTACTACTTTCATGCCTTTCTCAAATTTGCAGTTTTCCAAGATAAATGGGCGATTATGCCCCTTGATTCCCCAGTCAGCAAAAGGTACTTTTTTATCATGGAAACGCATGAGTTCTTCCACAGTTGCCCAGCGCAGTTGTTCTACTTTTAGCATTTTTCTTATTTTTGGGTGCAATATTAGTTAATTACAAGGCAAGAATAAAAATGCGACATCAAAATTTCTTGTTTTAATGTGTATTTTTGATTAGAAATCCACGAAATTAGTAATCTTGTATGAAAGGTGTGTTTTTTAACGCACTGATAGCTTGGAGTTTATCATCAAAAAAAATCTTACATCAATGGAAACCAACAGAAGGAAATTTCTTGGACAATTTGGCGCAGGCGTAGGCGCGCTCAGTATGCTCGGCTCACTCGATACTTATGCCTTGCCAGAAAATACTAAAAAATTAGGCATAGCACTGGTTGGGCTGGGTTCGTACAGTGAATTTCAGCTTGCGCCCGCCCTCCAGCAGACCAAGTTGTGCCAACTTACAGGCATTGTAACGGGGACTCCTGCGAAGGTGGATAAGTGGGTGAGTAAGTTCAAAATTGATAAAAAGAATGTCTATACCTACGAAAACTTTGACAAGATAAAAGACAATGAAAACATTGATATTGTGTATGTTGTCTTGCCAAACTCTATGCACCACGAGTTTACCATTCGCGCCTTGAAAGCAGGCAAGCACGTGATTTGTGAGAAACCAATGGCAAATACGGTGAAGGAATGTGAAGAAATGATAGCTACGGCAAAGCAAGTAGGTAAGCAACTTTCTGTGGGTTATCGCCTTCATTTTGACCCGTATCATCTGGAAATCAGACGATTGACCGCAGAGAAAACCTACGGTAATCTTATGCACATTGAGGCTAATTTTGGGTTTGGCATTGGCGACCCTACCCAGTGGAGGCTGAACAAGAAATTAGCGGGCGGCGGCCCCTTGATGGACGTAGGGATTTATGCCATCCAAGCCACGCGCTATGGCTCTGGTTTAGAGCCACTTGCCGTTACCGCCCAGCAGTTCAAAACGGGCAACCCCAAGTTTAAGGAAGTAGAAGAAACCTTGCTTTTCCAATTAGAGTATCCCAATGGCTTGGTAGCAAACTGCGCTACTTCGTATGCTTTTTACATAGAAAAATTAAAAATATATGCAGAAAAGGGCTTTTATGAACTCAGTCCTGCGTATGGTTATGGTGGATTTAAGGGCAGAACAAGTGAGAAAGAGATTAGCTATCCCGCTTTTAACCAACAGGCGGCACAAATGGACGGCTTTGCGGATTGTCTGATACAAAACAAACCTACCAAAGTTGGCGGAAGTGAGGGTTTGCAAGACATGAAAATTATTGAAGCAATTTATAAGGCAATGGAAACAGGACAAAAAGTAGAGATTAAGTAGTTTTTGAAAAAAAAATGCCAACTTTACAGCAAGAAACTGGGTATTCTTGAAAAAGTCTGAAAAAGCCCACCCCGCTAAAGCGAGGTGTTATTTTTAACTCACCATTTTAACGGTGGGAGCTATCGTACTACAAAAAATGTCAGAAAACCAAAAAACTGTAGCCTTCATCAATGAAATATTTGCTTTATTTTTCTTTGCTGTTTTTTTTAGTTCCTTTTTCCGCTTGTGAGAAAGGACAATCCACTGCTGTATTGGAAATTTATGTGCTTGACCCGTTGGGTAATCGCTTGACGGGTGCAGAAATTAACATTTACCGCACGCGTGAGGACTGGGAAAAAGAGGAAAATGGCATCAAACCACCTGAAATTACGCCCGAAACAGGGTTAATTCGCTTTGTGAATTTAGAGGCAGGTGCTTACTATATAGATGTAAAAAAGAATCTTTTTAACAACTGGGAAGGCAAAATAGAAACCAATGTGCAGTCTATTGGTGCTTTTTATGTCAATACGGAGTTTATCATTGTCAAAGAAAGCAGGTCTGGTGATGTTGCCTTGTCAAAAGGTAAAAAATGGAAAGCAAGTAACATCAAACAGTTTGGCAATACGGTTGCTGTCGAAAACATATCAGAACCAGCGTTTAGATGCCGCTATGATAATGTGTTGATTTTCTATAAAAGTGGAAAATATGAAATTCAAGGCGCAGGCTTGAAATGTGCTACTGCTGAAATGCCTACGGTAGAAAGCGGTACATGGCAGTTTAATGACACAGGGACGATTATTACCTTAAAAGTAGAAGGAAAAACACCCGTTACTTGGGGTGTATTGGAGTCAAGCCGCACCAAATTGCTTTTTCAGGAGTCCTCATTCTCCTTACTTGGACTTATCAATACAGATGTTACGTATTTGCCAGTGGAGTAGGCAAAATTCACCATTTTTTACAGGTCATAAATTTTGTGTATTTTTGTCAAAAGTAAATATGATAAAAAATCATGTCTAAGAAAATCACTGACTTTTCGCAACTTATAGATGCACTCGACAAATCAAAAACCGAAGAAGACGTAAAAAGCATTTATGCTACCATTTTTGCCTTAAAATACGATACTTCTGATAGGCACGATTTATATACTCCCCAAGTTTTGTTTGAGTTTAAATACGAGCAAAACTTTGAAAATGTAAAAGTTAGTGCAAAAGTGTTGGCACAAATGCTTTATTATGTGCGTAGGCTAAAATATGGGATGACTGACAAGCCTATTCCTTTGTATCTGTGCCTTGCTGATAAAAGTCAGGTGATTTTGACGGAAACCATTGCTTGGAAATTTTTTTATACCAATGACAAATACGATTGGGACTTAGCCCCAAGCAATCCTGATATGCTATTGGTCAATGAAATAGCTGGAAATGAGTTGTTTAAAAACTTAAAAGTTTTCAAAATTACTGAAAAACAAGAATTTGAAATTTTTGTAGAAAGAATAACTAAAATCCTACAAGATTTTGAAAGTCTTACAAGTTTGGACAAGAAAATAATCACAGAAAGCAATTTTGAAGAAGTTTTTGAGTATTGGAATGGCATTTTTGGCGATAGTGTGCGAAATGGACTAAAAACTTCTCGTTATTTTGTTTGCGACATTCAGGAAGGCAGAACTTTTTACATCAAAGACCAAAGCAAGGTCGTTTTTCAGTTTGGGGGAGATGAGGCGCGCACCAAGAAAATCCTTGCCAAAGACTACGAATATTTTTGGAGTATTTACGAAAGAGTTACCAATGCAGATACAATTCGTGGAATTTTGGCAAAAATAGACCGCCTGACAGATGAAACCATGCGCCGCTTCCATGGCGAATTTTTTACACCCGTTCTCTTTGCCAAAAAAGCCTTAGATTACTTGGAAAAAGTAGTGGGCAAAGAATGGTGGAAAACAGGAGAATATCGGCTTTGGGACATGGCGGCAGGAACGGGCAATTTGGAATACTACTTGCCTACAGATGCCCTGCCTTCTTGCTATTTATCAACGCTTTACAAGGAAGATGCCGAGCATTGTCAGCGACTTTTCCCACAGGCTAATATTTTTCAGTACGACTACTTGAATGATGACGTTGCCAATGTTTTCCTGAATGGAAATGCCCTGCCTTTCGACATTACTTGGAAACTGCCCGAAAAGCTACGAAAAGACTTGCGAAACCCTCAAATCAAGTGGATTATTTTGATTAATCCACCTTTTGGGACAAGTTCGCTTGCAGGAACAGATGCAACAAATAAAGCAGGAGCAAGCGATACGCTAATAAGAAAAAAGATGCACGAGCAGGGTTTAGGGGAAACAAGTAGAGAGTTATTTGTGCAATTTTTATTTCGTATCAAAAAAGAATTTAAGAATAAAATAGCGCATTTGTGTTTGTTTGCCAATATCAAATACCTCAATGCCAATAATGACCAAAAATTTAGAGATGAGATTTTCCAATATGCTTTTGAAAGCGGTTTCGTTTTTTCTTCTGCCAACTTTTCAGGGACTTCTAAAAGTAGTGCTTTTCCTGTTTGTACCATTATTTGGGATTTAACAAAAAGCAACAAAATAGAGGAGCAAACTATTGAATTAGATGTTTTTGATGAAGAAGTAGAAAAGATAGGAGTTAAAAAAGTGTCTGTAATTCACAGAGATAAATTTCTGAATAAGTGGATAAATAGACCAAAAACTAATCGTATATTTCCTTCTTTTAGTGGGGGAATTACTATCAAAGAACAAACAAAAGATGTACGTAATCGGGTAAGTGAGAACTTTTTAGCTTCTTTTATGTGCGTAGGTAATGACTTTCAACACCAAAATTTTACAGCATTTCTTTCGGGTCCCTACGTAAGTGCAGGTGCGCTGTCTGTTACGCCTGAAAATTTTGAGAAAGCTATGGTAATTCACGCAGTCAGGAAGTTACCAAAAATGGATTGGCTGAATAATAAGGATATTTTCATGCAGCCTACCAAAGAACTTTCCCAAGAATTTATGAACGATTGCACAGTTTGGAATCTGTTTAGCACAAGCAATCAGACAGTTGCGCTTAGAGATGTAATATACCAAAAAGAAATCTATCAGGTTGATAATCACTTTTTTCCCTTGTTGAAAGAAGAAATTAAAACTTGGAAAATGACAGACAGCGATATAGTTTCTTCTTTGTCAGTAGGGGAGGATAGGTTTGTAGCGAAGTATTTGAAAGACTTGGCTTTATCGGAAGAAGCGAAAGCAGTTTTAGCAATAAGCAAGGAAATTTGGCAATTCTACTTTGCGAACTTAAACAAACTCAATACGACCAAATTTAAGATAGCAACTTGGGACGCAGGTTGGTGGCAGGTTCGCAATGCGCTGGCTGACCAAAACTTAGCAGGAAACTTATTAGAAGAATTAAAGCAAAAGCATAATACTTTGAAAAATAAGCTATTACCACAAATTTATGAATTTGGTTTTTTGAATGGCTAATAGAAAGAGTATCAAATTTTTTTTATAAATTTGATACTCTTTCTATTTTTATTGTTTCGCTAAGATTTTCTTATATTTAGTTTCATCTTTGAACAGCGCAATCGCTGCTTTTACGTCTGCATCATCATCAAAGGAAGACTCCATTTTGCCATCAGAAAAATAATAGCGCGTGGCTATTTCTCGTTCCAATTCCTCTTTGATTTCGACTTTAAACTTCTGTAAATCATTGTCTTTGTTGTGCGAAACCTTTTCTTTCAGCGTGTTGAGTTGAGTTTTGATGTCATCATAATATTTTTCTTCTTTGGCTGTTTTTTCGAGTCCTTCAATCGTTCGTTCTACACGCGTCTTGTATTCCAAGTCCTTGTTAGAGAGCCACTTAATAAAATCTTGGTATTGGGCATCGGTGAGTTTGAATTGCTTGGCAGGTACAATCGTTTGGTTTTTGACCCTAAATTCAGAAGCATAGTCGAAAAATAGTCCTTTTCTATACAAAACTGCCAAAATCTGTGGTAAGTGTAACTTTTCGTTCTCGATGTCAGGCTTTACTC
>JAAFJS010000120.1 GCA_013298985.1 Cytophagales bacterium | reverse complement strand
TCACCATCAACGAATTAATCAGCATCTTGGCGGCAAAAGACAATGCCAAGCGTCAGTACCTCACCTCTTTGCGTAGCTCTTGGACGGCTTATTACGAGCTTCGCCAACTCACGCTGTACGATTTTGAGAAGAAAGAAGTAATTTATTATACGAAGTAATGAATTTAAGTTTTTCTCAATTATTTGATAATCATGCCTTTAATTTTGTTTTTCTACAAATGTAAAAGTTTTGTTAGCGAAGCGCACCTACAATACTTTGGTTGTTGGTGCGCTTTATTAATACCAATAAAGGCAGAAAGTGCTAAGGGTAACTTTGAAAAACTACAAAATTTGGGTTACAAACTCCAAATTAAATCGGGAAAAATTAGAAATTTCCGCCCAGCAGTTGAGCTTCGCTAATACCTATGCTGAAAAATAGTTTTCTCAGAGCCTAATCCCCAATTTGAGGTTAGCACCAGAAAGAATGTCTGAATTGCTATAGGGCTGAATGATGATTTTGATGCCGAGCAAGTAGCGCGTTCCCACACTGATTTCGTCCTCTATTATCATGCTAAATCCACCTGCGCGCCGCGTTTCTGTGATGATAACTTCCTGCTGCACATAGGCTTTGCTGATTTCGTCATAGACTATTCGCTTTCCTTGCGAAGCAGTTACATTGGCATAGATACCTGTGATTCCTGTACCTATTTTGAAGTTATTTCTGCGCTGATTCCCAAATGGTGAAACGAATACATTGAGGTCTGCATGGACGGAATTTGCCTGACGCAAACCCACCGTATTACTGTAGCCAAAGCCTACATTGATGGCAAGAGAACTACTAATATACTTGTTCCATTTTTTAGTAAGCTCACTCTCAAAGCGATACAAGCCAAAGTCGCCCGTTCCTAATCTTGCCCCGCCCATGCCCAGCTTAAAATCTACGGTAGAAGGTTTTTCTTGGGCGTGTAGTAAATGGATTGAAAATACCATCAAAAAGAGAAAAATAAAAGGTGTTTTTTTCATAAGATTAAGAATTTAATTTATTTGATACAAAAACTTAGCTTAGGCTGAATATAAAAAGTAGTGGGAACTTCGTCGGGTATATAAAATAATCCTCCATGCAAGCCCAACGCCCAGCGTTTGTTCAGCCAAAAATTTGCCTCAACCCGCACTGGGAAGCCCAAATCTTGATTAAATAAATGCCTTGTTACTACTCCACTATAAATGGTATTGGGCTGAAAATCTAAATCTAAGAACCTTCGCGAATGTCCTACCAGACTTAGCCCTGTACCTACAAGTACGCTCCATTTGGGCGAACTGATGATTTTATACTTATAGAGTATGGAAATATTGCTGAATTTACTATCTGAGATTATATTTTCAAAAGCCTTGTATTCCACGCCTTTGATGGTAGTGGAATAGTCATAAAAGTATTTGTTGGAGGCGTTATGATAACTCAGGGAAATGACGTGGCGCGGTTGTATAAAATAGTCAAAATCAAGGCTAAAAGATACACCATCTTGGGGCAGTAAGACGGTTTTGGTAGGCGTAATCTTGCTGTAGCCCATGCCAAAAGAAATGACTAAATCTTTGGCAGCTTGTGCAGAGGCACTTAGGGCAACGACCATCAAAAAAAGAAATAAAATGAGGTTTTTCATCTTAAATGATTGTTTTACGGTTTGGAATACATAAATTTACTATCAAATACTTTTGAACTTCTCTCATGCGAAGGCGCGCATCTTGGCACAATTTCGGTTCGCATTGACTTTACAAAAATACAGCAAAATTTCTGAACATAAAAGGACAAAAACGCACATTTTTGAACTGTCAGTTCCGCAATCACTTACTTTTCGTTAAATATTGTTAAAATCTTTACACCAAAACTTAACATGAAAGCCACAATTTCTGAAAACCTGCGCGCCCTACGCGCCAAAGAAAAATATACCATCGCGTACGTAGCTCACCAAATAGGGCTTTCCCCCAGAGGCTACGCCAAAATAGAAAATGGAGAAAGCAAAACGGTCAGCGTGGAGAGATTAGAGCAGTTGGCGGCATTGTATAATATAAGTTTGTCAGCACTTTTGGAGGAAAAATTGAAGACGTTGGAGCCAAATGACAAGGTGCTAAATAGGCAATTGGATAGATTAGAAACGATGATGTCGCTGATGATGAAAGAAATACTGAGGATTAGAAATAACATCATCAATGATTAAATGGTTATCCATCAAAATAGTTTGAACCCATTGAATATGATAACTTCCAAACCCAAGTCCGTTCTCCAATTTGCCTTATTTTCCTTGCTTGCCGTATTGTATGGCATCACTTTCGTGCTTATGGGCTACGTAGTCAGTGGCACGCAATCGCTGTGGCTCTACGCGGGCGTAGTCATTGCCGTTACTCTTGCTATTTTATTCACTGTCAAGCTATTAATGAGCTACAAAACACTCATCATTGACAAGGAAAAAATCACCATCAAATACCTTTTTCGCACCTATCATTTTGACTCGAAGGCACTGGCTTCGTGGGAAGAAATAGAAATCAAAACCTTTAACAATCAGGTATTCAGGCAAGTAGAATTGATTTTTGGAAAAGTAAAGGTCAGCTTTAGTGAGCAAGAACACACAGATTACGAAAAACTGTTACAGTTTCTCAAGAAAAGGAAACGCTAATCATTTTTTGCCAAATAAATTGTATCTTTGTGTAAATAAAATTTGACAATTATGGCTTTTAGCGAATTCAAAACCTTGCTTGATGTTTCAGCAAAATATAATATTGTGGTAGATAATACTGAATTATTTTCACACGAGCTTGATTATAAGGTAGATACATTATTTATGGAAGATTTGAGATATTCTTTACTCAATAAAAAGCCCAACCCCAGCGAAATAGCCTTGTCAGAAAATTTCATTTCGCCTATTATTAGATATGTGGTCAAAAATCATCCTCATCTTATTTATTGGAGCAGAGAATATTATCTCAACGCAGACGAAATGCTGCAAGGTACGCCTGATTATCTATTTTCATATACAGAAAAAGCACATCGCATTTCCAAAGTTATGCCTTTGGTATGTGTAGCAGAGGCAAAGACAGACGATTTTTCAGAGGCATGGGCGCAAACTTTGGCAGAACTGGTTGCTTGCCAAAAACTATATCCAGCTATTACACTGTATGGATTTGCAACAAATGGGCTTTTTTGGCAATTTGGAAAACTGGAAGGCGACGTTTTCACCCAAGATATTAATTCCTATGGAATAGCAGTGAATACAAGCCAAATTGCAGGCATATTGAACTATATTTTTACAGAAGCAGTTGCCCAAGCAGAACTTTATCTGGCAAGGCAAAAGCAGTTTTAAATATTAATAATCTTTGTTAAGTAGTTATTCGAAATTAGTTTATATTAAAAATTATTATACAAGACGTTGGTTATTAGCTGATTATATTAATTCATAATTACTTATTTCTAAATAGCCACTACGAATTTTTTATAAAAAACATTAGTAAAAAACAAAAATATATGCAAGTATCTATTATTCAAACTGACCCACAAATACAAAGTGGCGCACCTGTTTTTTATAATACTCGTGTACCGCTTAGAAGCCTTTTTGATTATTTGGCAACAGGTGAATCATTAGACGACTATTTGACCGATTTCCCAAGTGTGAGTAGAGAACAGGCACTGGCTGTACTTGACATTGCTGGAAACTTGCTGTTGCAAACCTATCAAATCTTAAATAATGAAAGTTTTATTAGACGAGAATATTCCCAAGCGGCTTAAATATTGGCTTTTGGAAAGCAGGTATGAAGTCTATGCTGTTAGAGATATGAGTTGGGTAGGCTTGAAAGACAATGAATTATTGAAAAAAGCATCAGAAGATGGATTAGATGTTTTCATTACCTCTGATAAAAAATATTGCATACCAACAAAATATTGCAGTTATAAAAATGGCTTTTATTGTATTAGATATTTTACGACTAAAATATACATTCATTCAACCTCTTTTACCACAACTGTTAGAGATACTTCCCACAGTTGAAAAAGGACAAATTTATGTGATTAAATAAATAAATATGAAACTCTTTAATGTTTACGAACTTTTTGATATTGAATTAGTGAAAGCGCAAGGTTCTTATGTTTGGGACAAAAACGGTACGCGCTATTTAGACCTTTATGGCGGTCATGCAGTGATTTCCATTGGGCATACGCACCCACATTATGTAGAAAAAATTAATGAGCAGTTGGGTAAAATTGCTTTTTATTCAAATTCTATCCAAATCCCTGTCCAGCAGGAACTTGCGAGCAAACTGGGCGCACTTTCGGGCTATCCTGACTACGCACTTTTCTTGACCAATTCGGGTGCAGAATCTAATGAAAATGCGCTCAAATTGGCTTCTTTTTACAATAAACGCAAAAAAGTTATCGCGCTCAAAGGCGCATTTCATGGACGTACAGAGGGTGCGGTAGTGATTACAGACAATCCCAAAATCGTTGCGCCTATCAATGAAACAGAAAATGTGATTTTTATTCCTTTTGATGATGAAATTGCGCTGGAAAAGCACCTCAGCACAGGCGAAATCTGTGCGGTCATTGCGGAAGGAATCCAAGGTGTAGGTGGCGTTTTTATGCCTTCTGTATCGTTTTGGCAGACCGCAAGACAGCTTTGCGATAAGTACGATACGGTTTTGATTGCAGATGAGGTGCAGTCGGGCTACAGTAGAACAGGTAAGTTTTTCGCCCATCAATGGGCTGGTATTCAAGCAGATATAATCACCACAGCCAAAGGAATGGGCAACGGTTTTCCGATTGGTGGCGTGTTGATAAGCCCTAAGTTCAAATCTACCTACGGAATGTTAGGGACAACATTTGGCGGAAATCATTTGGCTTGCGCGGCGGCAGTAGCAGTTTTAGATGTGATTGAAAAGGAAAATTTGATAGCGAATGCTGGCGAAGTGGGTGAATATTGGATAAAAGAATTGCGAAAAATAGGGGCTGTACGCGAAGTCAGAGGTAAGGGATTGATGATTGGTGTTGCCTTAGAAATACCATGCAAGGGGGTCAGAAATAGCTTAGTCAAAGATTATCAGATATTTACAGGCTCATCTGCTGACCCAAACACCATTCGCCTTTTGCCTGCGCTCAATGTAGGAAAAGCGGAAATTGACTTTTTTAATACAAAATTAGATGAATGTTTAGAAAAAGAATGGAATAGATAAATTTTTAAAAATATGAAAAAGATAATCATGAGTTGTTTTTTATTTGTAAGCATCTGCTTTTCAGCATTTTGCCAAGTAGAAAATCCAGTCATTTTTTCACCAAAGAAAATGCAAGTTGGGTTTAATGCAGGTACTTCCGTTGGATTTTTTGGAAATAATCAGTCCATGTTTAGTACCTATTTGCAACCTACTATTAGCTATCAGTTGCGTCCAAAACTCTATTTTCAAACAAGTTTACTGTTTCTAAATCAACAACTTAACATCAATAGACCAAGCGAAATGTACGAACGACCTTACAATGGAAATTCTACCTTGATAATGGCGGGTTTGGTTTATGATGTAAATGAGAAACTGCAAATAAGCGGCATGATTTACAACAGCCTTATGCAGCCTAATCAGCAGACAATCAACGGTTTCAATAATAGAAACTGGGGGGCAGTATTCAATGCAACCTATAAAGTTACAGAGAATTTTCACATTAGCGGCAGCATCAATGTTTCGAATGGCAGAAACGGTATGTGGGGGAATCCTTGGGGCAACGGATTTCGAACCAACCAATTTGGACGTTTGGGTAATGGAATGTGGTGATAATTAACTCTTTAACTTTCCAATTGGTTCAAACTTATCAAAGACTTTTTCAGTATGCGGGGCATCAGATAGCTCGTCTGTCAAATCCTGCCCCGCCCAGTGTTCATAATGCTTGCCCTCTCGCCAGAGGCGCGAGCTACCTACATCATACACAAAACCGTTGTAAGCAACCCAAATTTCAGGTTTATCTTGTCCATTTCGGAGAGCCAACTGTGCGCGAGAATAGATAGGTAGCTGTTCCATCTATTTTTTTCCCTTTTTTCGAATTTTGATTTCAGCGCAGTTTGCCGTATAAATCACTTGTTTTAGTACAACTGCAATAGCTTCTTCTTCAGTTTTTGCGTCGCCCAGTAGCCCCTCGTTGGCAGTAGTTCCGCCCTTTAAGTGTACTTCCTTCTTGTCGCGCCACTCATATTCCTTTCCATCTACGGTAATTAACGTTTCATTAAAAAGAAAGGTGTTGAGTTTTGCATCATAATTTTTGCCACTTGGGATAATTGTGCGAGCAATGTAGCCTTTGGCAGAAGAAACGAAAAATTCACAATAGCAGTCGCCGCGCAGTTTTTCGTCTTCCATTGTTAGCGTGGTATAGTGAATAATTTTCCAGTTTCCTTTTTCTTTTTTGAAAACTAAATATACCGTTTCAAACCCTTTTGACCAGTAATTTCCATCTTTTTCTATCTTGTATTCTGCATCATAAAGTACCGTACCTATTTCGCCTACTATCGCCACGCGTGCAATCTTCGTTAGTTTGTATTGGAGCATTACATCATCTACTGACAGCAATTTGTCCATGTACTCCACCAAGCCCGCGTAATCGCCTGTAAAAGGCTGCACAGTCCCTTGGATATTGGTATTGACCAGCATAGCCGTAACTTTTTCAGACATAAAATTAAGCACACTTTGCTTGTCCTTATTTTGTGTAAATTTGCCGTAAGTTTCTACAAAGGCTTGTGCCGTATTTTTGAGATTTTCTTCTTCGCCTTTGTTTTGAGCAGTTGCATTAAAAATTCCTACAAGTGAGGACAAAATCAGTATTGCTAAATAAATTTTCATGTTTTTTTTTGATGAGATTAAGTAATAGAATATCAATGTTGGCATTGACATTAACGGAATATAAGTGTTTTTATTTTTTAGCTAATATAAAAATTATGTGGTCTTTTTATGTAGTCCATTCGGAAATATAAATGACAATAACACAAAGATAAGCAAAAAATTAAATTCTATGCCGTTGCGCCCTCCGCCCACTACAAACCAACCTTCTCTAAGATGAATCATAAAAATTCCCATTAGGAGTATAAAAATAGTAATTAGAGAAGCCCATTTCATATATTTCTCTACCAACAAACACATTGCTGCCGCTACATGAGATAGCTTGATAAGCCACGCAAGGAGTAACCCCAGTGGCGCAAAGCCGATTTGATTTAAGTAAAGATTACCAAAATCATTGATGCCATTGTTGAACATTCCTGGTATGCTGTGTACCAGAAGAATGATTACTACGGGCAGACGCAGTAAAAAAGTCTGATTAAGTGTATTCATTGGTTTCGTTAGTTTTATTTACGTTATTTTATAATTTACTCAATCGTGCGCTTGCTTTTTCCAGTATTTCATCGCTTTTGGCAAAGCAAAAACGCAATATTTTATAGTCATTTTTTTGATGATAAAACACAGAAGCAGGCACAGAGGCAACGCCTATTTCATGCGTGAGTCGAATAGCCAAATTATAGTCATTTTCCTCTGTAATAGCTTGATAATTAAGGTTTTGAAAAAAACTTCCCTGTGCGGGTACATAGGAAAATCTTGAATCTTTGATGCCGTCGATAAATTTATCACGCTTTTTTTGATAGAAATCAGGTAATTCTAAATAAAAATCAGGTTTTTTCAAATAATCTGCCAAAGCGTACTGCACAGGCGTATTTGTCGAAAAAGTAATCCACTGATGTGCCTTGCGAAACTCCGCAGAAAGTGCCTTGGGTGCAAGGCAATAGCCTATTTTCCAGCCTGTAATATGAAAAGTTTTGCCAAAAGACCCACAAATAAACGCACGTTCCTGCAATATTGGGTGCATCATTACAGATAAATGTGGCGTGCCATCAAAGGTAATATGTTCGTACACCTCATCACTCAAAATAAAAATATTGGTATTTTGTACTAAATTGGCTAATTGGTCTAAATCACTCTTTGTCAGTAACTTACCTGTTGGGTTATGCGGCGTATTGACGATAATAAGTTTTGTTTTAGGACTAATTTTCTCTTTGACCAAATTCCAATCTATTTGATAATGAGGTGGTTCAAGAGAAATATAAACAGGTATGCCGCCATTAAGCTCCACCGAAGGTGCATAGCTATCATACGCAGGCTCAAAGATAATCACCTCGTCTTGTGGACAGACAACGGCAGTAATCGCCGCATAAAGAGCCTCTGTTGCGCCAGAAACCACTGTAACTTCGCTTTCAGGGTGATAATTTACGCAGTATAAATTGGCAGTTTTCTCAGAAATCGCCTCTCTGAGTGCAGGAACACCCGCCATAGGTGCATACTGATTATGTCCTTTGCTCATGTAAAAATTGACCAAATCAGTGAGATGAGGCGCGCAATCAAAGCTGGGGAAGCCCTGTGCAAGGTTCAATGCGCCTACATCTGTGGCAAGTTTGGACATGACCGTAAAAATAGTAGTGCCTACATTGGGTTGTTTGGAAATGATTTGCATTGATTTGAAAAGTATTCTGACCTTTTTTTAGCAAAACTAAACTTTTTATAGCATTTATACTCTTTTTTAAAAGAAATCTTTACCTTTGTTTTAACTATTTGAAGCGGAAACAGGCGCTGCTGAGGAGCAACCTGCGAGGAATAGAATAGTGCCGACACCTCGTTTTTCATTTTTTCTCAAAAAAATCACTTTTTTTGAGGTTTATTTTTATGTTCTAAACTTTTCTGCGCCTTTTTAAGAAAGAATAATTTTTCTCCTTTTCACTTAAAATAAAATTGTAATTTATTAAGAAAAAAATAATGAGGTAGAGGCAAAAATGCCTTAGAAAACCCCTATATTATTGTATTAATTATAAGCTATATATAGGGTGTAAAACAAAATAACGGTTTTCTGAAAAAAAGCCCTTTTTTGAGCTAAAAACGCATATTTGAAGACTTGTACTGTGTAAAAAAATAGAATGGTTTTCCTGAAAATCGCGCTAAAATGTAAGAATGTATAACGGAACGTGTATAGCTGTGGAAGAATTTATAACGCCAAATGTAAGAAAATATAACAGATTGATAACCAAGTGTGTAAATAAATATAATTCTTAGCTCTCTATGATGTAAAATTCTATAACGGATTGATAACCAAATGTGTAAGTGAATATAACGAAAAACACCTATTTTGTGTATGAATTTATAACGGTTTTACACTGTAACGAATTGCTCAGAAATGGTACTATCACAAGGCTTTCATCACCAAAGGCTGATGTGTATGAATTTATAACGGTAGGGTAGGAACACCTAATTTTTCCTCAAAATTGTGTATAAAAATATAACGGATATTGCGTTTTCGAGAATTTTAGACGATTTTGATTTTTTTTTATCGTTTCAGAGCCTTAAAACAAGATAATTATAAGCGTGTAAGGAAATATAACAGCGAAAGAGAGTGGTTTTAGCGTTTGTGTAAGGAAATATAACTGTAAAGTAGCAGTATATCAATCAGTGGCGGCAAATCGCGTAGGGCAATAACAGACTTAAAGTTTTACTTGAAAGGGGAAATATGGTGTGTGTACGATTTTATAATGGTTTCAGATGCCTTTAAACTGTGTTTTGCTGTTTGTGTAAGAAAATATAATGGTTTTAGCAGAACTTTAAATGTTGGCTTGATGCTTTTGCACAAAAAAAGACTTCCTACCCCCAAAGGATGATAGGAAGTCTGCGTATCACTTTTAAACTTTCACAAATATAACGTAAGAATCATACCAAATGTTGCCTTTGTCCTTATTTATTTATTCGCCTGCTTGTCTGCCCCATTTTACGGCATAATCGCCAATGATTCTGCCGCAGCGCAAGCCTATTTCGCAGTCGCTACGGTAATGGATTGCCCCATAAAGTCGTGAAGATGAGGCTTCGTCTGCCATTTTTTGTAGATTTGCGCCTTCATTGGGGAAAATATAAGCCAATACAGTAGCGGCACTTCCTGAAAAAGTAGAGTGTCCAGAAGTGTAGGCAGGGAAATTAGGTACGCCTGTAATGGTTTTGATGCTGGGGTCAAGTTGGGAAGGACGTGGGTTAAAATAGTGCATTTTGGTTTCCCAACAGCAAACTGCTGCGTCCATCAGTCCCATATTGAGCAGTGCAAAGGTACGCGCGATGCGAATTTCACTCATTTTTGCTTTGACAATCAATTCGGTAGCGATGGCGTTCCAGTGTCCTGGTGGTGTATATGTGCTTACGCCGTCCGCCCAAAAATGCACGATTTTTAGCCTTTCGGAGTTCAAATTTTCAGCATACCATTTGACTTCTGCCAATTCCGTTTTCATTTTTTCAGAATTGGTAGCAGGCGGCGGCTCTGGACGCAATTTGACGACTTCTTCTGCGCTCAAAGTCCATGCCTTGACCTTCCCAAAGTTGGGCAACATGGGTGGACGAGCAGGCGTTTCCAAACTTTTCCAAGGCATTTCTCCTCTTTCTATCGCTTTGGTTTCCAATGATTTCCACAATTCGGGATTGCCTACCGCCTGCCCTGCGCCGTCAGTTCGTGCGCGTGCGACTGCTTTCAGCGCAATCGCCTTGCCCAGTGCCTCGCCTGCGTTAATATCGCTTTGTACGTTTTTGCCCGCCCAAAGCGCGTAATTTTTACATTCTTCTGCTTTTTGCGTTAAAAAATCAATTTCGCCTGGGAATAATAATTTCATCACTTCCAGCGTAACTCCCGCAATTACAGCATCTTCGGAAGGGTACGAAGGCAAATCACTCACAGGAACTAACGCCTGTATGCTGTTGTCCGTTTTAGAAGGTGCTGGGCGGTTGAACTTAAATTTGTAATTCCATGCCGCCACCAGCGCGTCATACTGCGCGATGCTCACGTAGGCATAGGCGCGTGAGGCATACGGCGGATTGGCAAAGGGAAAAAGCGGATAAGCCAACGGATTTGCCGCGCTTGGAATGGGATAAGTGCCATCTTCGTTAGCGACGGGAGGCAAATTGTACTTTGCCACTAATTCACGCATGATTTGATTCCAGCGAAGTGTAACGCCTCCACTCCAATAATTGATGGCTTCTTTCTGTTTGTCAGTGAGTTGGCTCATGCTTGTTTTTAGCTGTGCCAACTCATTTTTATATTCGGCTGATTGGACAGAAGCGGGTTCGGGAATACTGATTTCGGTGGCATTTGCCAGCACTGCCGTTTTCCATTTTCCCGCCTGCGCGTCAATGCTGGCAGGCAAAAAAGCAGTTAATTCTTCTTTATTGGTGATACTTTTATCACAAGAAGTAGAAAATAATAAGAAGAAAATGAATAGACTTATGTTAAATTTTATCGTTTTCATATTTTAAAGGATTAAAAATGGGTATTTTATTCTTTTTTTAGAGGCGTATGTCCGCCCATTTGCTGATATACTTTGCCAAACTGGAAAAAGTATTTGGTTGTGTCAGCTTTTAACTGACCACTTACGCCCACTAAGTTTTCCAGCGTTTTGAAATGTTTGAGTCCGCAACCACACACGCCCTTCTGATGTGTGAATAACTGCTTCATTAAGAACTTTTTATCTAATTGAGCTTTGCGAAGTGAATCTTCTTTGCGTTGTTCTTCTGCTTTTACCTGCTCGTAAAGTTGCTCAATAGGACTTGTTAAATCCTGCGCTTGTACTTCGTTAAAAAGCCAAATAAAACTGAATATTAGTAGGCAATAGGTAATTTTTAGTAATGTTTTCATGGTTTTCGCGTTTATAATTTTCATGTTTCTGATTTTATATTTTGATTTTTTATCTCCTTATTTTTTAAGCCTCAAACTTCAAACCACAAACAAACTAAAACTGTTCAAACCATTCCAATCAAATTTATCATTCTCCCCAACCTCTAATAATATAAAGCAAAGTAGCAGTTACAGAGGTGGATTGTCCTACGTTTTTGCCTGAAAGTACAGTGCTTCCACTGAGGCTAAATCCGAAGCCTTTGTAACCTTTGGGGCGATAAGTAGCCATCATTCCTAATCTGCTGAAATTCATCATGTTAGAAGCAAAAGGCATATCATTTCTGCGAATATCGCCACCGCCAAGTGTATTCATTTGCTCAAAAAATGCTTCGAGAATCATGCGTTCTTGCATATAGCCTGCGCGAGCCGTAAAGTGCGCTACATGAGGCATTTGCACTTCGTTGGTGCGGAATTGTTGCCCGTCAGTATAATAGGACGTTCTATCCAAGAGAATATTGCTTCTCCATACGTAGCCGCCTTGTGCGGTGGCAAAAATGCCGTTTTTGAAGCGATAATGTGCTATTAACCTTCCTTGCAGCGTTTTTGCTTCCAAACCAATAGACATGGGCAAAAAATCAGCCGTATAGCCACTCAAAGGTGCAGAAAATGCGCCAACGACCATAAAATTGAACCTTCCTATCTCAGATTTGAGGTCTATGGGTCTGTATTTGACCCCAATAGAAAGGTCTTGTATGCCACTCATGCCTGCGAGTGTGCCTGCGCTTGCCTTTGTCCAGACATAAGGCAGCATAAACATCACATTGATTTTCTTATTGATGCCCAGCGCGCCCATGACCGTTATGTTTTGGTTGCTCACTGTCCCCAAATTGAGGTTTTCGCGCTTCAGCGAGCCTTCCCAATAGTTTTTCCAACTGTCATACGTGTAGCTTAATCCGCCACAGAACAGCCCTCTACCCATCATTTGTCCATCAGTGAAGGTTTGGGCGCGGAGGCTACCATTAGAGAAAAAAGTTAGAAAAAGTAAGGAGAATAAAAACGAAAAGATTGTTTTTATTTTGACTGTATTTTTCATTTTGATAAAAGAAATTTTAAAAATAGTAAGGAATGAATTATGAATTATGTAAAATATTGATGGTCAATATTTTGTATGAAAATTATGCTATAAACTAATTTTGTGTTTTACTTATTAATTGACATTCAAAAAATATCTGTTCTGTGGCTCTCCCCAGTTCCACTGCGGCGCAAGTGAGGTGATAAAAAACTGATAGCAAATATATCATATTATATAATCCACCGTTTTAACGGGCGCACTGCAAGTGTGGGAACTCACTAAAAAAGATAACGTTTAATGAATGAAACTCAATAAATAAAAAAAACCACACAAACCAATTCATAGCACTTTATCAGAAGCGATAAATGGCACTTACGTTTACAGAGTAATCTGCAAAAGCGGCATCTCCATGTCTTTCACCTTTGGGGTCAGCCAAATCATAGACACTTTTGATTCTATTTCTATAGGTTGCGGTTGGCACACTGAGCAGCAAAGTTGTTTTTCCTTTGATGTAGGTGAGGCTTGGCTCTATGGAAACAATGTAGCCAGGTCTGCGGAAGCCTTCGCTTTTACCTATCAGGTCAGAGGAGGGAATGCCCTCTACGCGTCCTCCCAAGCCTACAAACAGGCTTTTGGAGGAAAAAGGCTGATAATTCATGCCCAAACGCACTGCAAACTGGTCAGCTACTGAGTGGTAAGCGATTAGCGGGTCGACGTTGTTTAATGTGCCTCTGGTGATGGTGTTATTGACGTTTTTGGGGTTGGACAAGTAAAATCCGTTGAAATAAAGGGAAGCGCGAGAAAATAATGTTTGGAACGCTTGCACTTCCAGATTGACTCCCCAGCCACCATCACCCAGCTGAATGGACTGGTCGACAGCGCGAACCGTTACCGCGTCTGTGCCGTCTTTGAGGCGGCTGTGAAAATTGCCATTTACACCATAATTGCCAGAAGGAGCTTTGATACCTATGCTGATAGCAATATTTCCTTTTAGTGCTTTGGCAGGGTCAAATAGCCAGTAAGAAGCTGATAATCTGACATCTCCGATTCCTTTTGCGCCCGTATAGAAGCGAGCCTGCGCTGGATTTGCGGCGATGCTATTGCCATAATGTTCATAAAGTGAGGAACGGTCGTAGTGGATAATGGGCAAACTCAGAGAAAGCGAAAGGCGATGATTGACTGCATAAGTAAGGCTCAAATCAATGGAATTAGCAGTGTTAATGACTTGCGTGCCATTTTCTACGCGTTCTTTCTGTTCTACATCACCTTTGTAGTGTTTGTAGGACTCAAAATAGCGGTAAGTTGCTGCCATTTGCCACTGCCCTTTGTGGAGTGCAAATGAATTTCCGCCTGCGGTATTGCCTGTCAGTGAGCAAGTTCCACCAGGTCTGATAGCTACGCAACCCTGACTGACACTGTTTGTGGAGAACCCTAAAATGAACGCAATGCAAATAAGAATAATATATGTAATGTTTTTCATAAATTTCATATTTTTTTAGATAATAAGAATGAACCCTTTGCAGAAAAACTGCAAAAGTGAGTGTAAAAGAATAATTAAGATAGACTAAAAAAACGACAATTATCCTCATGTGAGAGGAAGAAAGTGCTTGATAATCAAAGGCAAATGTATTTGCTTAGGCTTGGGGAGGCGGATAAGGAATAGCAATAAGTGGCATAGCAGGGAAAGAACTGTTAGAAATCACACATTTTTCACCATTAGCTTGGTCGTAAATAGAAAGAATATGGTATGCTCCCACCATCAAATAATCTTTGACAAAAGATTTTTGTAGTTTTTGGCTTTTATTTGTATCGTTTGTATTGGTATCAAAATCAACAACATAGCTTTTGACATAATCGGCAATCTGCGTTGCTAAGGCTTGTTTTTGGTGATTATTGGCACAGTAGATATAAAGTGTATCTTTTTCTACTTTTCGCTTTACCCTATCATAAAACTTACCTTTGTACTCAAAACTTCCGCTAATTGGCTCAAAATCGGTATCTTTGGCAGGAAGATAGAGAGAAGCAGGCACTTTGATAATAAAAAGGTCGTCGTCTGGAATATTGTCATCTGCCAAAGATTGAGAAAAATAATTCGTAGCAACCTGCTGCTGGTAAATCAGCAACAAGTAGTGTCCTAAGATGTTGTAAATCATCAGAAAAACTAATAATATGGCTACAAATTTTCTCAAATGTTTGTACTTTGTTTTATATTTATATTCAAATGTAAGGAATAGTTTGAAAAAACAAAAAATAAATTCATTTTTTTTGTGAGGTATAATTCTTGTGTGTCAAATTTAACCTTTTTCGTCAATTTTATATGATAGAATCAAACAAAATTTACACTATCTATAAACTATTTCCAGTGTATGACATTCCGTAAGGTCTGGCAACTCCAATTTCTCAAAAAGGTGCAAGATTTTTTCATTCGGAATTTTATTTTCTTGCGCTCGTTTCTCATTGTCTTTCAGTATTTTATCTATATTTTTAGACATAAAAACGAGGTTTATTTTGGGCTGATATGGCAGCCAAAGACCTATCAGTGTAGCCCTCATATTTTTGGTGATATTGGTCGCATTCCATACAAAAGACTGTTTTTGCCTGCAAAAAACCTTGCTTCTCTCCTTTGCCTCTTGGATAACAACTCCCTGATTTTCAGTAGGTTTTACTTTCATTTGTAGCCTAATCTGGTCTAAGGAAATCACAGGCAGGTTTGCCAAATGTTGTTCGATATAGGTATCCTTGCCTGACGCGGGCAAGCCAGACATCATAAATATCTCATAATCAAACTGATGGTAAATTTGTGTATCAGGGAAGCTACTATCTTGGTTAAAATAATAAAAACGGTCAAAGTCCGAATGAAATTGCTTTGGTGCGTCATAAATGCCATTTTCTATGCAGAACTCTTTAAAACAGTCCAAATCATAGCCAAGTTTTTCAGCATCTTCGCAGATTCTACCCAGCAAATCTGCCTTTGCAAAAATATAAAGTAGCTTATTGCTTGCTAACAGGCTCATTTTGATAGCACTTTGCAAGGGGTTCTCCCTGTCAAAAAATCTCAAAGGATAGCCGTGATAATAAACCAAATAAAAAACAGTGCTAATTAATTGAAAATCAAAACCTTCCTTGTCCAGTAACTGCCTTGCGCGTTGTGCGCCCTTGGCGGCGTGGCGCGGGTGGCTAATCCTACCGTCCTTGCTAATTTCTATCGTGTCGGGCTTACATATATCATGGAAAATTGCCGTAAAAACTAATATATCTTTTTCATAATCAGAAAGTTGTATAAATTCAGGCAGCTCAAGCAAAACATTTAGCACCATTTCTGTATGCACATAAACGTTACCTTCTTGGTGATGAATCGGGTCTTGCGGCGTTTCCCTCATACGCTCGAAAAAATGAAAATATTGATTTACTATGGAATAATCTATGAGTTTTTTCATGAAATTTAATATTATAATTAATTGAATAACAGATATTTAACTTGTAAATAAACACTTAGTACGAACTTTAAAAGTCAAATAGATTTACGCCTTCTGCCAACTGATTAGGAACAATAGGTCTGTCCAGCCAGTGCGTTTCTGAGTCCATAATTGAGTTTAGAAAGTCCGCCCTGACAAATTTGTACCTGCCTTTGACCTGTCCATTCTCCTCCCATTTGACATATAAACCTTCCATGATGCGACTCAGATTGGTTTCCTTGAATACTTTTTCAGCGTTCAGCCCCAGCTTTTCACAGATTTCTTTCAAAACTTCCAAGTGGTTCGGCGCAATGAAAAATGAAGGCTTGATGAGTGCTGCTAATTGTTTTTGTCTTTCCAAACTTCCTTCAAAAATCACTTTTACGGATTTGATAAAAGGCATCTGGGCAAGCAATTCTCGTCGCTTTTCTGTACTCAAAAATACCTGCTTTTCTTTGTCGTACATATCAAATTCCATGAAATAGTGTGGCAAATCAGTATAAAAAACGGTGTGCTTGGCATACATCCATTCTCCATAGATAATGTACTGATTCCCAATTACTTCAAACATTTGATATGCAAAAGTATTCGCCCAAGTTTTAAGCAAATCAAAATGTTTCTCGCGCAAGCCGCCTGTGAGGTAATGCCCGCGGCTTTGCAGCAGTAGCCGCCCTTCCTCAGTGAAGCTAATGCCTGCATTTGCGCCATCTATTTTCTCCTCAATGACTAAAAACTGACCCAAAATCTGCTTAAAAGGCACACTGTGGAGGTCTTCATCTCCGTTTTGAAACCGCGAGCCTTCTATGTGTAGCGTGCGCGGGTATTTGATGATGGTATTCATCTCTTTTTTGAATGATGTGTTAATGATAATTAGTTATGAGTTATTGTTCTCATAATCAATTAATTGTGTAAATAAAAAGAAAGGCAAGTAATTTTTTACTTGCTGTCCCCGTAAAAGAGGAGTATGAGGAATATGGAAGAATTAGAAGACCATTAATTTTCTGTGCCAGATGATGAAGTTGCGTGAAAATTAGTAGTGTTTACGAGAATACGCGAAAAAAGTTGCAAGCAAATTGCATAAACCTCTATACAGCAATCACTTATTTCTTTTTTCAACAAATAAATATAGTCTTTTTTAGATGCCAATAGATAGTTTTTAGACAGAATAAACGATTCTATACAAAAAGCCTTAATTTTGTTGTAAGTCAGGCAATGAATGAACCTTGCCATGTATATATTTGGCTGTACGCGATGCAAGAAAATTTGGAAGAGTTTAGCAAGCAATTTCGGTTGTCTGACAATTTTTGTGGCAGACTGAGTTTCTACGAGTTCCCCCCGCTAAAGCGAGGGGTTAATCTAACCCCTCGCTTTAGCGGGGGGAACTTTCCACAAAAATTGTCAGAGTATCGCAATTTCCCCACAAAAAATTTGTATTCATCGAGGCGGATTGTTTTGGTGGGGCGTGCATTTATAGTGGTTTTGCAGTCCAAAATGAAGAAGTTTTATTTCACCAATCGTACTATGGCAGGGCTATTTGTTCTTATGCAAACGGATTATGGTCAAAAGGGTGATTTTCAAGTGCTTGCTGCCCATGACAATTTAGTTTTACAGCCCAAGAACAAGGATTTTTATTTGTACTTTGAGGAGCAGGCAAATCGTGAAATCAAAGTCAGTGGCATTATTTACCAAATGAATAATGAAATCATCACCACCATAGAAAATA